>URZD01000257.1 GCA_900552305.1 uncultured Eubacteriales bacterium | reverse complement strand
TTTGCGAGCAGCTCCTAAAGCCGCAAATCCGGAGTTTCCTTCATCGACTCCTGCACCATGGAGATAAACTCGTTAAGGTTTTCTATTCTTGTTGTGCTTTCAACGGTGTTTTCAGCCTCCAGTACGGAAATCATGCCGGTGTCGGCAAGCACGTCACGCACAAACCGTTCAAGGTCGGATTCCGAGTCCTTTTTTGCCGTCAAATCAAGTATAAGGCTTGAAAACGCTTTCAGCTTTCCCTCGCTGCGCGCAAGCTCCGGGTATTTCTCCGCGCCGCGGCAGACCTCAAATGCGCTTATGCCGTTTTCCGCGGCAATCGCAATCACTTTTTCGACTGTTGTTTCGCCGATTCCGCGTTTCGGCTCGTTTACAACCCTGCGAAACGCAACGGAATCGTCATTATTCTGTATCAAGCGCAGGTATGAAGTCAGGTCCTTTATCTCCTTACGGTCATAGAACCTAAGACCGCCCAAAACGCGGTACGGAACAGCCATCCTCAGCAGCGTGTCCTCGATAACACGCGACTGCGCGTTCATGCGGTACAGTATCGCAAACTCGTTATAATCGTCGCCCTTGCCGTGCAGCTCCACGATTTTCTCGCCGATAAACCGAGCCTCGTCATGCTCCGTTCTGCCGCTGAACACCGTAATCAAATCGCCCGCGCCGTTGCCCGTCCACAATTTTTTTGCGCGTCTGCCGGAATTGTTGCTTATCACGTTATTCGCCGCGTCCAGAATGTTTTGGGTCGAACGGTAGTTTTCCTCCAGTTTGATTACCCGAGCCTCCTCGAACTCGTCCTCAAAGCCGAGAATGTTCGATATATCCGCGCCGCGGAATTTGTATATACTCTGGTCGTCATCGCCCACTACGCAGAGGTTTCTGTACTTGCCCGCAAGAAGGCTGACAAGCCGGTACTGCGCATGGTTTGTGTCCTGGTACTCATCAACCAGTATGTATCTGAATTTGTTTCTGTAGTAGTCAAGCACGTCCGGGTTTTCCTCGAACAGCCTTACCGTGCAAAGTATGAGGTCGTCAAAATCGAGCGCGTTGTAGCTCTTCATTTTTTGGCTGTAGAGCTTGTAAATTTTGCTGACAACCGCCTTAAAGAATTCGCCGCGGAAAACCTCGGCATAATCGTCCGCCGAAATCAGCTCGTCTTTTGCGCGGCTTATCTCCGCCGCAACCGCTTTTGGCGCGTACTGCTTGGGGTCAAGATTCAGCTCCTTCAGGCACTCCTTGATGACCGTCTGCTGGTCGGCTGTGTCAAAGATTACAAAGCTGCGCGCGTAGCCTATTTTGTCAATGTCGCGGCGCAAAATTTTCACGCACGTGGAATGGAAGGTTGACGCCCAGACCTCCTCGCCCGCGCCGCCGAGCTTTGCCGTAAGCCTTGATTTCAGCTCTGCTGCCGCTTTGTTTGTAAAGGTTATCGCAAGAATGTTATACGGCTTTACCGGGTCAACGCTTAGGTACTCCTCCATATCGGGCGGAAGCTCCTCAATCTCGCCGTTCATGTACCACTTTAGAATCTCTTCTTTCTCATCGGTCAGGTCACTCGGAACCGTAGTGTCTGAATACGCCCTGCCGTATGTCATCAAATGCGCGATTTTATGTATAATTACCGTAGTCTTTCCCGAGCCTGCGCCCGCTATCACAAGCAGCGGTCCCTCGGTCGTCACTACCGCCTCCAGCTGTTTACTGTTCAGTCTGGAATAGCTTTTTTCGATTATTTTCTTTCTGATGTCAACAAAATCCAAGTCTGCAACGCCCCCATTTTTACTTCTTTTACTTCTACTATGTCATGCACACGGGAATCAAGCCCGATATGCCCTGTTTAAAAAATCACAATCATTTTGACCGCTTGAGCGCATGAGAGTTTTACCCGATTGCGCCCCGCGGTCTTATTTTCTGCCGCTACTCTATAATTCCGCCGCCGACTACCCCGTCACCGTCCGCAGCATAGAAAACGACCGCCTGTCCGGGGGTAACCGCCCGCTGCGGCTCCTCAAACCCGACCCTTACCCCCCCCACTATACGG
>URZD01000256.1 GCA_900552305.1 uncultured Eubacteriales bacterium | reverse complement strand
CTCAATCCCTTTATAACATCGTCAGAATTTTTTTCGTATCTGAAAAACACATTTTTAAGTTCTGCCGCAGCAATAGCCTTTGTTTTCGTTGGTTTTTCGGTAAACTCAACCGCTCTTTTCGTTAAAAGCCGCTCGTTTTCGCAAAGCAGCTCTCTGCCCTCCTTCACGCTGATCGGACATTTGCCTTTCATTCCGTCTACCGATATATATACACGCGTTGCGGCAGGCAACGCCGCCGCCATATCGCTGCCGCGCAGCATATCGCCGATTTCGTGCGGTTCGCCCACCGCCGCGATTTTTCCGTCCTCCATAACTATCGCTCTGTCCGACAACGCGAACGCGTCCTCAAGCCTATGTTCGGTCAAAATAACCGTTACGCCCGTTTCACGGTTAAGACGCGAAACGGTTTCAAGCAGTTCACGTGCCGCTATCGGGTCGAGCTGACTTGTCGGCTCGTCCAACAAAAGTACGCTTGGCTGCATTGTCATTACCGATGCAAGATTTAACAGCTGCAGCTGTCCGCCGGAAAGTTCCGATACATTTTTATAAAACCAACTTTCTATACCGAAAAAAGCCGCCGTTTCCGCAACCCTTGCGCGGATTTCCGTCTGAGAAAGTCCGATACTCTCCGGTCCGAATGCAAGCTCGTGCCACACCTTGTCGGTCACCGCGCGCCCCTCCGCATTCTGTGTAACCATGCCGATTTTTATATTGTCCGTCGCACCTTCGCCGCCGTCAATCGCCCTTCCGCAGAATAAAACCTCGCCGCAGCGTTCGCCGTGCGGTACGCATATCGGCTTTAAGTGCCGCAAAAACGTCGATTTGCCGCACCCCGATTTTCCGCATATTGTCAAAAACTCCCCCGTTTTAATTTCTGCCGTAATCCCGTCAAGCGCATTTTTTGCGGTCTTGGGATAACGAAAACTCAGATTGCGGATTGTATATGCTTCCATCTGATTTCCTCCCAAACCTCAATAATAATCGGCATTGCCGCCAAAAACGCAAATGCCGCATACAGACTTATCTCATACGCGCCGCGCCCAATCGGCGTAACCGCGGGAAAATACAAAAAGCTCAGACCGCCGCTGATTTTTCCCACCAATATGTATATAATCAACGCCGCCAGATACACGATTGCAAAAATATCTCTTATATCAGTTTTATAGAGCGAAAACGATGTTCTTTTTGCTGTTCCAAACCCTCTGCCGCGCATACTGTCCGCAGTCTCCACCGCATCCTCCAGCGCCCACGTCAGCAGCGCGGAAACCGTAGCCGCAGCGCCCCGCATTTTGCTTATTATTCCGCCGCTGCCGCGCCCTATTCCGCGCTGTGCATCGAAAATTTTTCTTGCCTTTGCCGTAAACCTCGGCACAACGCCGCCGAACAGATACATCAGCTTATCGCTTGTCATTATCCTGTTAAAGCAGGAAAACCAGAAAAAAACGCTTGCCAGCATAACCGCAGCCGCCGCGCCGTACAAAGCCGATTCCAGTGTCAGCGGATTTCCGCCCGGCAAATATGCAAGTATCGTCACGCCCTCATGGCTGAAAGCTACATTGAATACCGCAGATATTACAATAACCGGCGCAAGAACAGCCAAATCGGTCAAAGCCGCCCGCCGTCCGCCGAGCATTACCGAATACGCAAAGCCGCAGCAAAATGACAACGCAAGACATACGGGATTCATCAAAATCATTGAAAATCCGATTACCGCCGCAAAATATATAAAATTAACAGTCGGATGAAATTTTCCGAATTCCCGCACCGCTGCCGCTCCTTCCTCAATCCAATTTCACGTTTTACCGCCTATTCCATGTTGTTCCCGCCGATGTCCGCACCGAGGTCACAGGTATAAAGCCACTCCACCTTATCTCCCTTTTTCAGCTTGTACTCGGAACAGCTGTATTTTGGGAACTCGCCGTTGACCCTGTACATCCATCCCGAAAGCTCGCCGCAGTCATGCTCATAAAGGTTTCCTATCCCCTCTACATAAGCGCTTCCGATTCCCGGAGTATTTGAAAATTCCATATGAATTTTTTTGCTTTTCGTTTCCCTTTGCAAAACGTCAAAAACGCTCTCTCCGT
>URZD01000255.1 GCA_900552305.1 uncultured Eubacteriales bacterium | reverse complement strand
CGTTAAATTCCCGCCATTTCCTTCCCTAACCCCGCCGTCACTCGCCATCCACTTCGAACCAAAAAACCACTCCGTCATCGGTGTTATAAACTCCGTATTCGTGCTCGTGCGCGTCAATAATTGCCGCAACAATGGAAAGTCCCAGTCCGAAGTTGCCACTCTCACGCGTTCGCGCCTTGTCCGCGCGGTAAAAGCTCTTCCAAATTGCCTCGGAATCGCTTTCGTCAATAAAGCTGCCGCTGTTGAAAACGCAGACGCGGACATTCTTCCCGCGCTTTTCAAGAAAAACCCTTACGATTTTGTCGCCGCTGCTGTATTTTGCCGCGTTGACTATAAAGTTCACAAACGCTTCCTCTATCAGAAATTCGTCTGCCCAAACGTATACCGGACCGTTATTTTCAAACGAAACCATTGCGCCGCTCTGCTCGATTATGATGTTTTTGCGGCTGATTATCCGTTCAAGCTGCTCCGATATGTCGTAGCGCTCTATGTCGATTGTTTCGGAGCCTGACTCGATTTTCATAAGCGACATGAGCTTTTGAATAAGAAGGCTCATCTTCTTTGACTCGTCAACTATTACGTCCGTATAGAATTTCCGCCCTTCCTCGTCAAGCTCCATTTCGTTAAGTCCTTCAGCGTATGCCTCGATAATGGAAATCGGTGTTTTCAGCTCATGTGACACATTGGAGAGAAACTCGCGGCGCTGTCTGTCGATTTTTTCCTTTTTATCTATATCGCGGGTCAGCTCTATATTCGCTCTTTTCAGCTCCGACACGGCTTTTTCCAGCTTGTCCGACATTTTGTTAAGGCTCTCGCCCCAAAGAGAGATTTCATCCTTGCCGCGTATAGTGTACTTGACCGAAAAATCCATTTCCGACATTCTGTTTGCAACCTCGGATATTTCCTTTATCCGCTCGGTCATGCGCCTGCTTAAAAAGAATGCGATACACAGGGCGCACAGGGTCGCGATTATTCCGCAAAACAGCCAAAAACGGTTGGAGATACCGATGCTTTCGCGGATTGCGGCAACCGACGCCTGAATCAAAACGCGCCGTCCGCCGCCTATGTCGCCCCACAGCTCAAGGCTGCTTGCGTCAAGTGCGGAGATATACATACTGAAAATTGTGTATTTGTCCGTTTTGTCAAGCACTGTGCGTTCCGACCTTTCGGGCGGCTTGCCGCGTTCACCGTTCGCTTCCTTGTCCGCACCCGCGCCCGCGTCCGCGTTCGGCTCCGCCGGCGGGCGGTGCTTGAAGCGGACTGCGTTCTCCGGCAGTGTTGAGTACAGGACGTTTTCATCGCTGTCTATAACCATAATTTGTACATTATAGTCATTGCTCAGCTTTTCAAGCTCCAGTGAAAGCTCGTCACTGTCCGTATCAAAATCGGAATACAGGCTCTCGACCCTTTCAAACGATTTTTCAAGCATATTTTCCTTTTTGCTCAGATAGTATTTCGCGTGCAACATTGTGTTCAGCGCTATGTAGCACACGATTACGAACGCGATATTAAGCGCCATAAGAGCAAAAATTTTCATAAATATCGTATGCCGCCAGCTTATGTGCCGCGCCGTCTGCGGCTGCTGTGTTTCGGATTGCGTTTTATTCCTTTTCTTCATTGTCGCCCTCCGCCTCGAATTTATAGCCTATGCCGCGCACGGTTTTAAGGTAGCCGCCACAGCCGAGGAGCTTGCTGCGCAGGTTTTTGACGTGCGTATCAACCGTTCTGACATCGCCAAAATAATCAAAATCCCATACGTTATTGAGGATTTTATCGCGCGAGAGTGCGATTCCGCGGTTGTCGATAAAGAAGTTCAGCAGCTCGAACTCTTTAAAGCTAAGCTCAATCGGCTCGCCGCAGACCGTGACAGTGTGCGCGTCACGGTTTACCACTATGTTTCCGACCGTGATGTCGTCGCCCGCCAGAATGTGATTGCGTTTGAGCAGAGATTCTACCCTTGCGACCAGAATCCGCGGACTGAACGGCTTTGAGATATACTCGTCCGCGCCCAGACTGAAGCCGTGCAGCTCATCATTTTCCTCGCCCTTTGCCGTAAGCATGACTATAGGCACCGTGGAGTATGCGCGAATGCTGCGGCAGACCTCCCCCCCGTCCATTTTGGGGAGCATAACGTC
>URZD01000254.1 GCA_900552305.1 uncultured Eubacteriales bacterium | reverse complement strand
CAAGCCCATGATTTCGCGAATATCCCTGTCACTCGGCGCGTCCCCGAAACCGTAGCCCGAGCCGCTCACCACGCTCGGCACACCTCCGTCCGGCTCGAACAGGTTATCGCACCCGTCCGTCACCGCCGCGAAAACCTCCGCATCCGAAAGCTCCGCATTCTCCGCCGCACCGACCGCATTCCGAAACTTCTCCATGATTCCCGCACGCGTGAAATCGTTTACGAATTTCGCGCCGCCCGAGGCAGCGTTGAATCTCTCGTCAAATCTGCGCGCCTCATCTGCCGCCCGGCGTTTGGCATCTGCGTCCTCAAGCTCCGCTATCCTGCCCCTTAATTCATCTGCGTCAGTCTGACCCTTTCTAAGCGTTACAATCTCCGTATCGCGTTCGGAAAGCTCCGCACGCAGCCTTTCCAGCTCCGCGCGGGTCTCCGTTTCCCGCCCGCGCACACCGTCAACGTCCTTGCCGTTCTCGGCAATAACCGCCGCAATCTGCTCGTCGGAAAGTCCGAGTTCCTTCAAAAATTCCGTTTGCATATCCCCTCACCTCCTTCATTATCGGAACAAAGTCCGCCTTATTCCGATTACCTTTACACAGTAAAAGCTATCATCTCTTGCCCCCTTGTCCCTTCTTTTTCGGAAAAACCTCGTTCACCAACTCGGTTCTTCAGTTTTCCGCGCCGTACAGCGGCGCTTTTACGGCATAAGCCTTGCGGCTTTATCGCCGTTTACGTTTTTTATTATAAATTCCCAAATCGGACAAATAGGACAGACAGCGAAGTGTTATGCCATACCGAAATGGCTATATATTCTCTGCTATACAAACAATAAACGCCGGGCAAGTTCAGCCTTGCCCGGCGTTTATATTTAAAATACAGTCGATTATTACTGACCGTTTGCTAAATCCTGCTCGTACTTCTTGATCATCTTCTTTACCATCTGACCGCCGATTGAACCTGCCTGTCTTGATGTGAGATCACCGTTGTAGCCGTTTTTGAGCTGTACGCCTACCTCGTTAGCGGCTTCCATTTTGAACTTCTCCATAGCAGCCTTAGCCTGAGGAACGATTACATTATTATTGTTGTTGCTGTTGTTACTCATTACAAATTCACCTCCCTTTTTATCCGAAAAGGCTTTCGGCTGCTGCCGAACGTCTTTTCTGTCTACACTACTATTTTATCCACGGCTCATATAAATACACGGTGTAAATTTTGCTAATTTAGCCTTCTTGTATTACGGATTTTCATCAAAATCCCTGAGCACAGTTATATTATTTGTGTAAAATCTTTGGAATATGAATTTTTTTTGCAGGTATTTTTTACCGACATTTTAGGCTTCTGCTATATAATTGCAGGCTTTCAATTTTCAAGCTTTAAATTCTCAAAATTTAATTTTCAATTTCAATCTGACAGCTCCGCATTGCGGCAAGCGCGTTTTCGTGACTGTCGGACGTTACGCCCGCGCAGCAGCTCGCGTCAACGCGTATATTGACCTCCGGCAGAAACGCTTTTATAAGAAGCGCGTTTGAAATTACGCATATATCGGTGCAAAGACCGACAAGCGTTATACTGTCAATACGTGTCTTCTCGTTTTCCGCCGCAAGATATGCCGCAAGCTCCTTTGAGCCGAACGTGTTCTTTTCAAACGCCTTACCGCCGTCAGCCGCGTTTTTCAGCGCGCCGCACAGCTCATGACCGTGCGTACCCTTTATACAGTGCGGCACAGGGAGCTTTTTGCCCTCCTGCGTTTCGGAATAGTCCGCGCCGTGCGTGTCCAGAGTGAAAATTATTTCTCCGCTGAAATTTTCCGCCTTTTTTACAACCTTTGCAACGATTTTTTCCGCCTCTGCCGTTCCCAGCGCGCCGTCAATAAAATCGTTCTGCATATCCACAACAATCAATATATCCCGCATAACTGATTTTCACAACCTCTCCGTCCGTTTTAAAACAGACATTTTTTATCTTAGGCGCACGTGAGTTATTCCCGATATTGTGTTCAACTTACGTATACCTAACGTAACGGGGCGTAAAAAGTAAAGCCCTTTTACACCCCGTAATATTTAATAATTATGCTTTTTTTGTTCTTATATATTCATCCATCGCCTTTGCCGCGTTCTTTCCCGCACCCATGGCAAGTATAACCGTTGCCGCGCCCATAACCGCGTCACCGCCGGCAAACAC
>URZD01000253.1 GCA_900552305.1 uncultured Eubacteriales bacterium | reverse complement strand
GCGTAAAAATCTCTTATCATTCCTTGCCATACGGGTAAGAGAAACTAAAATTATATTATTTGTGCCGATGTATGGCGGCGGAATGGAGATTTTTATGAATTTACCCAATAAGCTAACTCTTTTCAGGATTATTTTGGTACCGTTTTTTGTGTGGGCGCTTTATACAAATATGTATGTCGCACTGATAATATTTATTGTGGCGTCACTGACGGATCAGCTTGACGGTCACCTTGCAAGAAAACACAATCAGGTCACGACCTTCGGCAAGCTGATGGACCCGCTTGCGGATAAGATACTTACGCTGTCTGCATTCGTGTGCTTTCTCGGTCTGGGTTACGACTATGTGCCGGCATGGCTTGTGGTTATCATAATCGCGAGGGAGCTTTTGGTTACAGGCATACGCCTTATCGCGCTTAGCGAAAACAAGGTAATCGCGGCGGGAATATGGGGAAAGCTGAAAACCGTTGCGCAGATTGCGGCGATAATAATGCTCATGATTGACAGGCTTGTTCCGCTTGAAATAAGCGGTGTAAAACTGACTCTTGTAATTATGGGTATTGTATTCGTCCTTACACTCTATTCCGGTATAGACTACGTTGTTAAAAACAGGGATTTGTTAACATTGAAGTAAAAATTAGTGAAAAAATGTAAAAAATATATTGACGTGATGCGATATATGTGCTATAATGGCTGACGTAAAGGGCAGAAAATGCCGTTTTATTAAGTAATGAACAGGAGGTTTTGCAGGTGGAGACATTTGAGAAGGTAGCTGAGATTACAGCTGAGCAGTTGGGTGTTGACGAAAGCACCATTACACCGGATTCTTCGTTTATAAACGATTTTGAGGCGGACTCTCTGGATCTTGTTGAGCTTATGATGGCGCTTGAGGAAGAATATGATATAGAAATACCTGACGAGGAAGCCGAAAAGATTTCTACGGTCGGCGAAGCGGTTGATTATATCAACAAAAGGTGTCAGTAGGCATTGGCGAATATGGCGTATCGCGCTGTTGAAATTTTGGATAACGAACGGCACTGTTTCCCGGTCTGACGGCGCGGGGTCAGTGCTGATTTTTTTAATTTGAGTATACGGCTGTTATATGCAGAACACAATTTTTGAGTTGTTTTCTGCATATGGCGGCGCAAAAAGGGTGATTGAGTGTATGAATGACATAGGCTACAAATTCAAGAATGAGGACTTGCTGAAAACGGCGCTGACTCACATCTCGCTCGCGAATGACGAGAATATCGAAAGCAACCAGAGAATGGAGTTCCTTGGCGACAGTGTTTTATCGTTTGTGATAGCGTCGGAAACATATGGGCTTTATCCTGAGTGTGACGAAGGCGGACTGACCCGCATACGCGCGGTGCTTGTCTGCGAAAAAATGCTTGCAGAGCTGGCGAACGAGCTGCACCTCGGCGAGATGATACGCTTCGGGCGTTCGGAAAAAATGAGCGACGGCGTACACAAACGCTCAATTCTTGCCGACACGTTTGAGGCCGTACTCGGCGCAATCCTTCTTGACAGCGACATTATAACGGCAAGGGAGTGGCTGCTTAAATGTTTTGGGGACAGGCTTGAAGGAGTGGAGCCGTCGGGTGACGCGAATTATAAGTCAAAGTTGCAAATCTTTTTTCAAAAGCGGGATAAGAGTACGGACGTAGTTCACTATCGGCTGAAGGACCGCAGGGGTCCCGACCACGCGCCGGTTTTCAAGTCGGAGGCGATTTACCGCGGCAAGGTTATAGGTTTTGGTAAGGGCAGAAGCAGAAAACAGGCGGAGCAGAACGCCGCGCTGTGTGCTCTTGAAAAGCTGGGGATAAAAGAATGAGAAAATATAATTTACCTATTTTTATTCCGCACAGAGGCTGCCCGCACGACTGCGTTTTTTGCAGCCAGCGCAAGATAACCGGGGTAGACACCGATGTTACGCCCGATGATGCAAGACGGCTGATAGAGAGCTTTCTTGCCACTGTGCAGACGGATGACGCGGCTGTGGAGGTCGCATACTTCGGCGGCAGCTTTACCGGACTTGACCTTGTGACGCAGGAGACGTTTTTGCGCACGGCGGCGGAATTTTTTCCGAAGGTTGACGGAATTAGGCTGTCAACAAGACCCGACTATATTGACAAAACGATTCTTGACCTTTTGCAAAAATACGGGGTCACAACAGTGGAGCTGGG
>URZD01000252.1 GCA_900552305.1 uncultured Eubacteriales bacterium | reverse complement strand
GCCTTAATCAGGGTGGCGCCAGCCGTTGGGGCGGCCAGCCGCATCCGCAGAATTTAAAACAAAAAAAGGAAACGATAAATGAACGAATATCAGAAAAATATACGCAACTTTTCAATTATAGCGCATATAGACCACGGCAAGTCCACGCTTGCCGACCGCCTTCTTGAAATGACGGGCGCGCTTACAAGCCGCGAGATGCAGGCTCAGATTCTTGACAATATGGCATTACAATAAAGGCGCGTGCCGTTCGCCTCATTTACAAGGCGAAGGACGGTCAGCAGTACATTCTTAACCTGATCGACACGCCCGGTCACGTTGACTTTAACTATGAGGTGTCAAGGAGCCTTGCCGCCTGCGAGGGTGCGGTTTTAATCGTTGACGCGGCACAGGGAATAGAGGCGCAGACCCTTGCAAATACCTATCTGGCGTTGGAACATGATTTGGAGCTTGTGCCGATTATCAATAAGATTGACCTTCCGAGCGCACAGCCGGAGGTTGTCAAGCAGGAAATCGAGGATGTAATAGGAATAGAGGCGGAGAATGCGCCGTGCATTTCCGCAAAGAACGGTATAAATATCGAAGCTGTTCTGGAAGAGATAGTGGAGCGTGTACCGCCGCCGCAGGGTGACGAAAGCGCGCCGCTCAAAGCGTTGATTTTCGACTCGTATTACGACAGCTATAAAGGGGTTATTGCGTATGTCCGCGTTGTGGACGGAACGCTTCGCGCGGGGGATACGATTAAGATGATGGCGAACGGCAGCACGTTTGACGTTGTGGAGGTCGGATACCTCAACCCGCTCGGTATGCTTGCGGCAAAGGAGATCAAGGCGGGCGAGGTTGGCTTTATCGCGGCGAGTATCAAAAACGTACGCGACGTACGCGTGGGCGACACGGTTACAACTCTTGAAAACGGTGCGGCGGAGCCGCTGCCCGGCTATAAAGAGGTAAAGCCTATGGTATATTCGGGTATTTATCCGGCGGACGGCGCAAGATACAATGACCTGCGCGACGCGCTTGAAAAGCTGCAGCTGAACGACGCGGCGCTGCAATTTGAGGCTGAAACGTCTATTGCGCTCGGATTCGGTTTCCGCTGCGGATTTCTCGGACTTTTGCATATGGAAATTATACAGGAGCGTCTGGAGCGCGAGTACAACCTTGACCTTGTTACAACCGCACCGTCTGTTGAGTATCTTATTCATAAGACGGACGGTACGGCGCTTTCGATATCCAACCCGACAAACCTCCCCTCGCCGCAGGAAATCGACTATATGGAGGAGCCTGTTGTTGCAGCGTCAATCATGACCCCCAAGGAATATGTCGGCAGTATCATGGACTTATGTCAGGAACGGCGCGGCAACTATATAGATATGAAGTATCTTGACGAAAACCGTGTAACGCTTGAATATGAGCTGCCGCTTAATGAGATTATATACGATTTCTTTGACGCGCTGAAGTCGCGGACGCGCGGCTATGCGTCGTTTGACTATGAGCTGAAGGGCTATCAGCGTTCCGAGCTTGTCAAGCTGGACATTCTTCTAAACGGAGATATGGTGGACGCGCTTTCCTTTATAGTGCATAAGGAAAAGGCATATGCGCGCGGCAGACGCATTGCGGAAAAGCTGAAGGATTCTATCCCGAGACAGCTTTTTGAAATTCCGATTCAGGCGGCTGTCGGCAGCAAGATTATCGCTCGTGAAACGGTCAGAGCAATGCGCAAGGACGTACTTGCAAAGTGCTACGGCGGCGATATTACAAGAAAGAAAAAGCTGCTTGAAAAGCAGAAGGAAGGCAAAAAGCGTATGCGTCAGGTCGGCGCTGTGGAAGTTCCGCAGGAGGCGTTTATGGCGGTGCTCAAGCTGGATGAATAATACTGTAGCCGAACGAAAAACGCAGCCGGAGGAATAAGACTGCGGCGGGAATACGGTGGTGTGACTTTGATTGGCGTTTCGTGTTTTGCGTTTTGCGGAATAACAGCTGAAAGCAAGTTGTTTAAGTCAGCCGCGGGCGCGGAAAGCTGCTGCCTGAACGCAGCAATTTAAGACAGGATATTTTTAAGGATGCAAATGGCAAGACGAAAGTAGTGCGGCTGCCTTTTGCATCCCGTTGTTTTATAGCCGAAAGCGCGCCGTATGCCGCCTTTTCCAGAGGCGAGGTCAACTGCTTTTTTTGGCGGCGGGGCGGTGTACCCCCCCAAATTTCGGCGTTCCG
>URZD01000251.1 GCA_900552305.1 uncultured Eubacteriales bacterium | reverse complement strand
AATATGCCGAAATTATGCCTTTTCAGGCGGGTTCGGATTATTCTCTTTCGGTTAAAGATAAAATTCGCAAAAACCCCGCCGCACGGCTCGGTTTTTGCGAAATAAGAAAAATTTTTTTAGGAAAAAAGGCGGACAAGCCAAAGGAAACGTCAGAGAAAGGAGAACGCACATGGAAAAGATAAGGCGGCAAAGGAGCAAAAACGGCTCCAAAGCGGCGGTACAAAAGAAAAAAGCTCCGCTTTCGGAGTTTGAACAAAAAAAGCTGGATATGCGGCGGCAACGACGAAAAATGCGCGCAAAGCGGCGGATTACCGTATTTTTGTTTCTGTTTCTGTGTGCGGGAGTCGTCACGGTCGTGCTGAAAGCGCCGATGTTTAACATAAAAAGCGTAATGTGCGTGGGAACGGAAACAATCTCCGATGAGGAGCTGATACGTGCGGCGGACGTAAAAACGGGCGGTAACATTTTCAGCGCGAATGTCGGTATGATGAAAAAACGCGTTTCGGAGCTGCCGCAGGTTTCGGAATCGAATGTGCGGCGGATTTTTCCGAACAAGATAAAAATATGGGTGCGCGAGTCAAAGCCCGCGGCGTTTATGAGGAACGATTCGGCGGCATTCGTGATTGACCGAAACGGAAAAATAATAAGACAGACAAAAAGGGACGCGGAGGAGCTTTCACAGATTGCGGAGCTGACGGGACTTGAGCTTACGGGGACAAAACCGGGCGCGAAGATAACGGACAGTGATGACCTGCGCGCGGAGAAGATTTTCGAGTGCCTCGGCATAATGTCCGACCTCGATATGATAGGAAAAACGCAGTATATTGACGCGTCCGACCTGTCCGATATAAAAATCGGGTACGAAAACAGGCTCAGAATACTGATCGGCGGCTACGATAAAATGGACTACAAGCTGCGGTTTATTAAAAAGGTGATTGATGAAAAGCTGTCGCCGTATGAGTCGGCAAATCTTGACTACACAGGCGAAAAACTCTATGTCGGACCTATAGAGAACGAAACGGAGCAGTCCGGGCAGACCGACACGGAAAATACGGAAAATACGGAAAATACGGAAAATACGGAAAATACAGGCGCGGCGGACGGCGAAAATAAGAGCGCGGAAAACGGCGCTGCCCAAGAAGACAAAGAAAATAATTCCGAGAAAAAGGAGCAGTAATTGTGGAGATAAACAAAAAATGGAGAATGAACAAAAAACAGAAGTTCCAGCTGTCCATGTCGTTTGTAATTCTTATATTGAGCTTTGCGATTACATGGCAGATTAAGGGCGTAAGAAAGACCAATGCGGTCGACAACCAGGTTTCAAAGCGTGTGGAAACGCTGCAAAAGGACTACAAGACCGAGATTGAAAAGAACGAATCGCTCATGCAGCAGATAATAGAGCTGCAAAACGACCTTGCAAAATACAGAGAGCAGGCGAGCGAAAGCGGCGGCGCGGCAGCGGTCATAAAGGACGAGCTGAAACGCGCGGAGATGGCGGCGGGTCTGACAGACGTCACCTGCAGCGGAATTACGGTAACGCTGAAGGACGTCAGCAACGCGAACAACAATGTTGTCGGCGGCGTTGTATATGACGAGGGCTACGGCATAGTCCACGATTCGTATGTGCTGATGTTCCTTAACGAGCTGCGCGCGGCGGGCGCGGAGGCGCTTTCCATAAACGGCGAAAGGATTCTTGCGACAAGCGAAATCCGCTGTGCGGGTCCGACAATCAGTATAAACAACACAAAAAAGGCTGCGCCGTTTGAGATAAAGGTAATCGGCGACCCCGATACCCTTGAAAATGCGCTTAAAATGCCGGGCGGTGCGGTTGACCAGTCGGCATTTTACGGAATTGACGTTTCAATAAAGAAAAGCAACAAGCTGATGATAGAAAAATACAAGGGCGCGAATGCTTACAAGTATGCGCACAATGCGGATGCGGAGGTGGAAGACTGATGATTTTTGTTGTTTCTGTTTTGGCGGGAATTTTACTCGGTATTCTTGTTCCGTATAATCTGTCGTCCTCTACGCTGCCGTATGTGGCGGTTGCGATAATCGCCGCGCTTGACTCGGTGTTCGGCGGTCTTGCCGCAAACCTTAACAAGCGTTTTAACATGAGCGTGTTTATGATAGGTCTGATTTCGAACGCGATTCTTGCGGTTGTGCTGACGTTTATGGGCGATGTTTTGGGAATCAACCTTTATTTTGCGGCGATTGTCGTGTTCGGCGTGCGTATGTTCAATAATATGGGAACAATAAGGCGGCTCACGATTGACATACATTTTGAACGCCGCGCAAGGGAGCACAGGCACATGGAAAGATTGGC
>URZD01000250.1 GCA_900552305.1 uncultured Eubacteriales bacterium | reverse complement strand
CGAGCTGTTAACGATACCTTTCCAAAAGGAAGGTGTAACCCCGCCGATACCCGAAATAAGGATTACGCTGACAACAAACAGGTTTCTGTTATCGTCAAGGTCAAGGTCTTTGAACATTCTGAGACCGCTTACTGCGATAAATCCGTACAGAGCCATGCAGACGCCGCCCATAACGCACGGCGGGATAGAATTAACTATGGCAACAAACGGAGAGAGGAACGAAATCAGTATCGCTCCGACCGCTGCCGCGATGATTGTAACAACCGACGCGTTACCCGTAATCGCAACACAGCCTATCGACTCGCCGTATGTAGTATTCGGACAGCCGCCGAAAAACGCGCCTACCATTGAGCCTACACCGTCGCCGAGGAGCGTTCTGTGAAGTCCCGGCTTTTTAAGAAGGTCTCTTCCGATAATAGATGAAATATTTTTGTGATCCGCAATATGCTCGGCAAAAACAACGAACGCAACCGGAATATATGCAACAGCTATTGTTCCTACATAGGTTGAATTAAGCTCGCCGAAGCCGTCAGCCGCAGTAAGGAAGGTGAACGACGGAACGCTGAAAAATGTGCTGATATTTACTCCGTCCTTGACAAGGTTCGTGAACGGCTCAAAGCTGATGATTTTAAGAGCGTCAATTCCCGCCGCGTCGCCGATTACGGTAAATACCGTTGCCGCAGCGTAACCGGCACATATGCCGATGATAAATGGTATAAGCCTTGTCATCTTCTTACCGAAGGTAGAGCAGAGGATGGTTGTAAAAAGTGTAATAAGACCGCACAGAACACAGATGAGCTGTGATGCAAGCTGTGTGCCGTCTGCCGCGGTCACAGTGCCGCTTGTGAGATCGCCTACCGCATTTCCCGCGAGCGAAAGACCGATAATCGCAACAGTAGGTCCGATAACAACCGCGGGCATAAGACGGTCAATCCAGTTTACACCGACACCCTTGACAATGATTGCGATTACTACATACACAAGTCCTGCAAAAATTGCGCCGAGAATAAGACCGAGGTAGCCGAGCTGTACCGAAACACCGCCGGCAAACGCCGCAGTCATAGGACCGAGGAAAGCGAAGGAAGAACCGAGAAATACCGGACTTTCTTTCCGTGTAAACAGTATGTACACAAGAGTTCCGATACCTGCACCGAAAAGCGCGGCAGCGGGACTCATTCCGTTTCCTGTGATAACAGGAACAACCAGTGTTGCAGCCATAATCGCAAGCAGCTGCTGAATAGCGAATGCGATAAGCTGTCCGAATTTGGGTTTGTCCTCAACGTCGTAGATTAGTTTCATAAAAACATCCTCCTGTTCATTTTTTGCGGCTAAGGGGGTTTTTTAATCAAATAAAGCGGCGTAATTTATGATAAAAAGCTTGTCTGCCGGATGGCAAAAAAAATTTGCCCGACTAAAGGCAAAAAAAAAACACGCAAAGTGTAAAATCCTGCCAATAATAATATTGGATTAAAAGATATCCTAACCACTTTCAAAATATTATAGCACAATAAATTCAAATTGTAAAGTCTTTTTCAAAAAAAATGTCAAATTTTGCGAAAAATTTTTTTCCAACATTATATAAATAAACTTAAATACAGATTGAGATATTACGTTTTTTGCAAAGAAAAAAGCGGCTTTGGAAAAAAATATAAAGAAAATTAAAAAATCACTTGCAATTTGTTGAGATATGTGATATAATAAAAAACGCTGATTTAAGTTATTACTCTCGGAAGAAAGAGGTGAAAGATAGATGAAAGCAGGAATACATCCGGAATATAAGCAGACCACAATCAAGTGTGCTTGCGGTAATGTTATTGAAACAGGCTCTACAAAAGAAAATGTTTCTATCGAAATTTGTTCGGCTTGCCACCCCTTTTATACCGGTAAGCAGAAGTTAGTTGACACCGGCGGTCGTGTTGACAAGTTCAGAAAGCGTTTCGGTTTGAAGGAGGACAAATAATTTCTTCGCCGATATGATTTAATCAAGGAAATGTCATTCGATTGATATTTTCAAAACAAGTTAAAAATTCTTCTACACATACCGAAAAGCAATTCCCCAAAAGGAATTGCTTTTCTTTTTTATACCTACAAAAGAAACCGAATGTTGTCACAGCTTGCCGTAAGGTGACCTTTTATGTCAACATCGCTTATGATATAGTCAATGTCGGAAATGTCGCAGAGCTTATATGCGGAAAATGTGTTGATTTTGCTGCTGTCGCAAAGAAAAACTCTCTTTTCGGAATTTTTTATCATAAGCCGCCGCGGTATGATTTCGTTCGCAAAGCAATCATATAAAACACCGTCCGGGGTTATTGACTGTACCGAAAAAAAGCAATAATCCGCATGGAACG
>URZD01000249.1 GCA_900552305.1 uncultured Eubacteriales bacterium | reverse complement strand
ATTTTTATTCTCCGCCCTGAATCACCCCGTGCTGAGTATAGGCTTTTGCCTTGCCGCGGATTTTGATTGCGGAGGTGTTTTCCGTAAACTGAGCAATGTATATCTCGCCCTTATCCAGCTTTTCGGTATGGTGAAGCTTTGTGTCCTTGCCGCGGGTAATACCTATGACGTTTACTCCGTCCTCCTCCGCAACTATCGCAACATACTGACCCAATGCGTCATCCTTGTAATTTTCGTTCATTTTTCATTCCCCTTCCTTTTTTGATTTACTCTTTTTATATCTGATTCAAGCTGTGCGCGCAGCCCGTCTATACTTCCAAAGCTCTGAATCTCGCGCAGCTTTTCATAAAATTCCACTTCGATTTTCTTTCCGTACAGATTTCCCTCAAAGCCTATTATATGCGTTTCGATATTAGCTGAAGAATCGTGTACGGTCGGCTTTGCGCCTACGTTTGTTATCGCAGAATACTTCGTTCCGCCGATACGAACGCCCGTTTCATATACTCCCGCAGCGGGCAGCGCCAAATTTTTGGGCAAATCCATATTGACTGTGGGAAATCCTATCGTCCTGCCTATCTGTTTTCCGTGCAGCACCGCTCCGCAAAGCGAATACGGTCTGTTCATCATCTCCGCCGCAGCTGCGACGTCGCCGTTCTTTATCGCCGCGCGTATCCGCGAGCTTGAAACGCAGCCGCCCGAAATCATCACGCAGTCGGCAATATACACCCCGACGCCGTGTGCCGTACACTCGCGCTTTAATAGCTCTGTATCCCCCGCAGCATCCTTGCCGAACCGATAATTGAAACCCGCAAAAACCGCTTTTGCGCCGTATTCGTCAATTATCCGACTTTTTATAAATTCCGCGGCGGTCATGTTTTTAAAGTTCTCGTCAAAGCGCTCCACAACAACAATATCCACGCCCATTTTGTCAAGCAGCTCTATCCGCTTTTCTATTGTATTTACACATTCGACGCGCATTTCCTCAGGGTATGAAAACAGCTGCGCAAGCGAGCGAATACCGTTTTTCTTTGCATGGCTGACTGCCGCTCCGATTATCCGTGTATGACCTATGTGCAGCGCGTCAAACGACCCGAGCGCCGCCGCCGTTGCGCCAAACTCGCCGTCTTTCAGCTCTGCTCCGTACGTTACAATCACGATTGCACCCCACCGTAGAACGCCTTGACTACTTCTACGCCGTCTTTTCCGCGTTTTATAAGCGCAAGAAGGCTGCCCTTTTCGTCAAATGCTCTGTATATTTTGTCATTTTCAAGTCCGTCCACAAAGATTCGTATTCCGTTACACATTCTGTACGCGTTTTTCTCGGCAAGAATGACCTTTTCGTATTCTGCCAGCGCGTCGCCTATTTTAATCATGAATCCCAAGTCGCCGTCCGCCGCCATACTCTCTATCCTTTCAAGAGTATACGCATCCTCTATCGAAAACCGCCCCGAGCGCGTCCTCTCAAGCGCGGACATATACCCGCCGCAGCCGAGCCTTGCTCCGATGTCGTTGCAAAGGGTTCTTATATATGTACCCTTTGAGCATTCCACCGTCATCACGGCTTTTCCCTGCGCCGCGTCAAACGTTTCAAGTGTAATTCCGTGAACGGTTATCCGCCGCGGCGCGCGCTCCGCCGTTTTGCCCTCGCGCGCAAGCTCATAGAGCTTTTTTCCGTTGATTTTTATTGCGGAGTACATGGGCGGTATCTGCTCAATCTCGCCGACAAACTCACACAGCACATCGCGCAGCTGTTTTTCCGTCACATTAACGTCAAACCGCTCCAGCACCTCTCCGCTCGCGTCCTGGGTATCGGTAAACGCGCCGAGCGAAAGCTCCGCGCGGTACTGCTTGTCCGTTGCCGTAAGGTAATCCGCAAGTTTTGTTGCTTTTCCCACACACATCGGCAGCACTCCCGACGCGTCGGGGTCAAGCGTCCCGGTATGACCTATCTTTTTTACTCCAAGAATGCGCCGCAGTCTGTAAACCACATCATGCGAGGTCATTCCTGTCGGTTTGTTCACGTTGATTATTCCGTCCATCATTCGCTGTCCGCTCCCTTAAATGCCGTATCTATCGCGGCAACAACCGTTTTTTTCACTTCATCGAGCGGCACATTAAGCGAGAATCCGCTCGCCTTTACATGACCGCCGCCGCCAAAACTCATTGCAATTTCCGCAACGTCCGTTTCGTCATTGGACCGAAGGCTGACCTTGTAGCCGCTGCCACGCTCTCTTATATAGACGCCGACCCTGACGCCCTCAACCGATTTCGGCAGGTTTGTCAGTCCGTCCGCGTCCCTTTCGTCAATCCCTATTTCGGCAAAATCGCTGTCCGAGAACGCAAGCAAGGCAATTCTGCACTCC
>URZD01000248.1 GCA_900552305.1 uncultured Eubacteriales bacterium | reverse complement strand
TCGCGGATTACAACTCAGTCAACACCCGCCATGATAGTGGCGGAGGTCGGACACGAGTCGGTTGACGGCGATGAATACACTACAGTGTCGGGCTACGAAAACGGGTCGTATGTTACAAAAAGGACGGATGACGGCGACCTTGCCGCGGCTCTTGAAACGCTTAACAAGGGCGATATAATCAGAGTTCAGCGGAATACCGCGGGAAAAATAAAGGCGTATGTCAAGCTCTATGACATACAGACGCGCAGATTTGTGGGTTATGAAAACCCTGTCGCGTCATCAAACGGAAACCTTATCGTGGAATTTGTACTTCTGCACGGCGAAGCGTGGAAACGCGCGTCCGAGGAGAAAATCATAAGGGTAATGCCGTATGTCTACGACCAAAAATCGGGAACGGTGACCGAGGGTACGGACGAGAAAAAGCTGTACAGCTATGACGGCAGCCTGTTTACGACAATTTTGGTTGACACAACCGGCAGAGATGTGACAATAACAAAGGTAAATTCGCGTGATGTGGTAACGCGCGACAAATTCGGAAAGGGCGACGAGCTTCTTTTGTATACGGTGTATTCAACGCCGTACACGATGATAATAATCAGATAGGGAGTGAGCGGTATGAAGATGAAACGAATCTTAAGCGTGCTGACAGCGCTGACAGTGATTGCCGCGCCGTGCCCGTCAGCCTTTGCGGAAGGAATTAACAGAACGTATTCAAGCGTGGGTACGGAGTCGGAAACGCTGAAAAAGAAAATGGAAAATACGGTTATATTCCGTATCGACAACCCCGAGGCATATGCGGCAAACTATCGCTGCGAGATAGAGAACGGCAACGGCAGCACAGCTCCGTTTACAAAGGACGGTGCGGCGTATATTCCTCTTGAATTTACGGTACGCGAGCTCGGCGGCGCATATGCGGAGACGGACGGCGGCGCGGAGTTCACCCTTGACGGCAGGGAATTAAATGTGACCGACGGCGGCAGCTTTGGAAGCGGAGCCGCCGTGATGAGCCGCGGAAGAATGTACGCCGCGGCAAAGGATTTCGGCACAGTGACAGGCAGAGATGTTCTGGAGAGCGGAAACCTTGTAATAGTGGCGACAACGCCCGAATATAAGCTCGGCTTTTCAAAAAATGAGCTTGAAAGACTGGAGAAAATGCTGCTTTATAAGTGGTACAACGCCTACCTCGGCGCGGAGGGTTTTGCAACGGGGATTATAATTCACCCCAAGGATAAAACGCAGATGTACTGCCGTACGGATGTGGGCGGCGCGTACAGGTACGATAACCGCAACGGAGTGTGGTACAGTATAACCGACAGCCTTGTCGAAAAGGACGCGGGCGGCGAATACCGCTGCGTAATGGGAATGGCTGTCGACCCGACCGATACCGAAACGATATATCTTGCGGTAAAGGGCGAGGTGCTGAAGACAACGGACGGCGGAAAGTCGTGGCGCGAGCTGGGACTTGACAGGGTTCTGACAGACGGGCAAAACCGACTTATCGGCGAGCCGATTGCGGTCGACCCCAACGACAGGAACACGGTATATTTCGGTACCGATACCGAGGGTCTGTTTATCAGCCGTGACGGCGGCGAAAACTGGATTCACGCGGTCGGAGTGCCGAGTGACGCCGACTTCGGAATAAGAAGTATGGTTTTTGACAAAAACAGCGGCACGGAGGGCAAAGGCTCACAGACGGCGTATGTCGGCGTTACCGGTCACGGAGTTTACGTTACCTACAACGGCGGAAAATCGTTCAGCAAGATGAACGGAAGTCCGACCCACCCCGCACGCATGAAGATTGCGGGCGGCAAGCTGTTTGTAACAATGATGAAAAGGGGCGGAACGATGCAAAGCGCGATGTCCGGCGGTCTGTATGTGTATTCGGGCGGCGGCTGGCATAACATCACACCTCCCGCCGCAGCGGGCAAGGACATGGACGCGATAGCGGTAAGAGAGAGCGACCCGAACTATATAATAGTATGCCTTGCTCCGTTCGTGGGCAGTACGCTGTACAGGAGTACGGACGGCGGCGCAACGTGGGAAAAGGGCGGATATTCGACAAATATCGCCGATATGTGCTTTAATCCGCTTAACGAAAAGGAGCTGCTTTTGGTTTACGGCGCGGGACTTGACAAAATTACCGATACGGACGACATAAGTTTTCCGCACATACGCTTTGACACGGGGATAGAGGAATTTTGTACGGCACGCGTGCAGTCTGTGCCGGGCGCAAAGATAAAGCTGTTCAGCGGCAACCTTGACTGGGGTCTTTTCAGAAACTACGAGCTGACCCAGCGCGCCGAGAGAATCGGCAATCCGTTTATGGCGGACACCACCTCGATAAACTATTGCGGAACATCGCCGAATATCGTA
>URZD01000247.1 GCA_900552305.1 uncultured Eubacteriales bacterium | reverse complement strand
TCTTTCCGGTCTTTTCACATCCTCGCGGAACGGAAGTCCCAGAACTCTCTCGCTCTGGCGCAGATGCCATAGGTCAGCCTTATCGCCCGCAAGTCTCGTGCAGTGGATTCTCGACTGCTGCCCGGCGCCCACGCCGATTGCCTGTCCGTCCACCGCATAGCAAACCGAGTTGGACTGCGTATATTTAAGCGTAATGAGCGCGATTATAAGGTCGCGCGCCGCGCTTTCGGGAATGTCCTTATTCTCGGTCACGATATTTGTCAGAAGCTCGCGGTTTATCTCAAAGTTATTACGCCCCTGTTCAAAGCATATGCCAAATACCTGCTTGCGTTCGATTTCCGCAGGTACATAATTCGGATCGATTTTTACGATGTTATAGTTGCCCTTTCGCTTTGATTTGAGTATTTCAAGAGCCTCCGGCTCATATCCCGGCGCGATAATACCGTCCGAAACCTCGCGTTTCAGCATTTTTGCAGTAGTCACATCACACACGTCCGAGAGCGCAACCCAGTCGCCGAACGAACACATTCTGTCGGTGCCTCTTGCCCTTGCGTATGCGCAAGCGAGCGGAGATTCGTCAAGTCCTTCTATATCATCGACAAAGCACGCCTTTTTCAGCTTGTCGGAAAGTTTTATTCCCACAGCCGCCGAGGTCGGACTGACGTGCTTGAACGAGGTTACGGCGGGCAAGCCTGTTGCCGCTTTAAGCTCCTTTACAAGCTGCCAGCTGTTGAACGCGTCAAGAAAATTTATGTATCCCGGTCTGCCCGAAAGAATTTCAATCGGCAGCTCCGAGCCGTCACTCATAAAAATCCTTGCCGGTTTCTGGTTGGGATTACATCCGTATTTTAATTCAAATTCCTTCATCTGCTGTATTCCTCCGCTTATTTATTTTTGTTTATCATTCTGTTTTCTTCCGCACCCGTTTCAAGGTCGGTATATCTGACATAAAGCGAGATTTTATTGTCGGCATCAAGCGCATTCCAAAGCGTTTCGCAAAACGCGTCTATATCGTTGCCGATTGCAACCCGCTCCGGCTCGCCCTGAAATGTCGGAATCGGATTTCCGTCGCATACATATGTGTGGATAAAATGTCCCAGCCCAGCAACGGACGGATAATCAAACGTATATCTGCTGCAGGCGCCGCCCTCTTTGTCGGCACTTTTCAAAATACTCATTTTATATGTAAAATCACCGTCCGCGAATGTCAGCATTCCGCTTATTCTCGGTGTGAAGTTCGGCGCGTCAGGCTCAAACTCGCGCGTAAGAAGCGCCTCTGCAAAGTCCTTGCCGTTTTTCAGTCCTTCGTATATCGTGTCCGTCTGGTCGCCATTGGTGACTATCAGCTTATTTTCAAAGCTTCGTATCGCCGCATAGATTATAAGACTCGGATCCTCTACCTTTGTTGCGTCAAACGGCTCGGTAAACACTGCGCCGTCTTTTTCCGAGAAAACACGGTTGCGGCTGTTTGCGCTCCTTCCCATAATGAAGTACGCGCTTACCGCTTTTTTCCCGTCCTCCGACTTGCCGATTACGATACCTCTGCCGACATAGGAATTTCCGGCAATCAGCTCGTCTATATTGTTTATCTTATAAATATCCATTACAGTTCCTCCCCGTCATTATTTGCGCCGCGGCACAGCTCGGCGCAGACTTTCTCGACCGAAAGCGGAAGTATCTTCCATTCCGCAAGCCGCATAACCCGCTTTTGCAGCGTCTTTGGCGTATCGCCGTCATGCACTTTGACCGCCTTTTGCATTATTATTTTTCCGCCGTCCGGAATCTCGTTCACGAAGTGTACCGTCGCCCCGGTTACTTTAACTCCGTAGTCAAGCACCGCCTCGTGGACGTGCAGTCCGTAAAAGCCTTTTCCGCAGAATGACGGAATAAGCGACGGATGCACGTTTATAATCCGCTCGGGATATGCTGCGGTGAATTTTTCGCTCAGAATCGCCATAAATCCCGCAAGGACAATTATGTCGATTTTGTTATCGTCAAGAAGGCTCATTATGCGACTCTCAAACTCGTCCGAGCCTGCGCAGCTCTTGCGCAAAACCGCCTCAGTTTTTATGCCCGCCTTTTCGGCTCTTGTAAGCGCGTACGCGTCAGCCTTGTTGGAGATAACAAGTTCAATCGCTCCGCTTTTTATTATTCCTTTTTCCTGTGCATTGATAAGAGCCTGAAGGTTTGTTCCCCCGCCCGACACAAGCACGGCTATTTTTGCTTTTTTCATAATATTACCTTCACGTCCGACTTTACGATTTCGCCTATAACGTATGCGTCCTCGCCGTTTTCGCGGAGGATTGAAAGTGCGGCGTCCGCGTCCTCCTTTGCCACAACTATGCTCATGCCGACACCCATATTAAAGGTGTTGAACATATCGCGCTC
>URZD01000246.1 GCA_900552305.1 uncultured Eubacteriales bacterium | reverse complement strand
CACGCCGTGGGCAGGCAAGGAGGGTTTTAACAAAAACACAAAAACCCGCCTTGAAAAAATATGCTTTATCGAACGCTGCGAAAAAAACTATGTCGAAAAGGTACAGGGGCGCGACGTGCTTATGCGCCTTTGCGCGCAGATTTATATGCCGCCGGACGGCGCAAAAAAGCTGAAAACCTTTGAGCTGTGCGACCGCTTTATCCGCAGCTGCGAGTTCTATATCATTAACTGTAACATCGACCCGCAGGCGGCGGAGGTCGCGGCGCGCGGCGTCGGAATAATCGACAGATAATTACATTTTTGTATAAAAAACTACAAAAAAGTATAGTGGCTTGACAAAACGGTAGGTTTGTGCTACTATATTTGCAGTATTATGAAGGAGGTAAGGAAGAGATGATGTTTTCGGGCGCTGCAAAAACCGAATATACGTCAAATGATGCAAAGAGTTTTGCACCGTCTTCTTGCTCTGCGAATAATACCGACAATACAAAAAAAGTAAATTTTGCGTTTTTTACAGGCATTGCGTCAGCAGTGTCTGTTTTCTTTTTTGCTGTCCTTAGCATTATTATAATTAAAAGCGGTATTCTACTTATTACGGCGCCGGTCATTATACTTATAATTATTGCTCGGGGAACGGAAAAGCAAAACGCTATCCTATGTGAAGGATAAAAGTAATACGGTTAATTACGGCGGTTTTGCTTATCGGCAAAGCCGCCTTTTTAAATAATTAAGAATAAAAAATATTTAAAGTAAGGAGCAGAAGCTATGACAAACATTGCAATTTCGGACATTACACTCAGGCGTTATTCGGAAACGGACGGCGCCGCACTCAGTTTCAACGAAAAAGTTGAAACGGTTAAGCGACTTGACAAGCTCAATGCTGACGTTATCGAAACGGCGCCGGTATTAAGCGGTAAGACGGATGTGCTTTTTCTTCATACGGCGGCGTCGCTTATAAAAAACAGCACGCTTTCCTGTCCGACTGCCCTTACGGAAGAATCGGTAGAGGAAACCTACAACGCGATAAAAGGCGCGAAAAAGCCGAGAGTGCTTATTCCCGTTCCGGTATCGACCGTTCAGATGGAGTACGTTTGCGGCAAAAAGCCGGCAAAAATGCTCGCGCTGGTCGAAACGCTGGTTAAAAAGGCGGCGTCGCTGTGCGATGATGTTGAAGTATCGCTGCTTGACGCGACAAGGGCAGAGCGCGACTTCATCTGCTCGGTAATTGATACCGCGGTCAAAAACGGAGCTAAGACGGTCAGCCTGTGCGACAACGCGGGAACAATGCTGCCGTGGGAGCTGGGCGAATACATAAGCGAGCTGTACCGCGGCGCGGCGGAGCTGAAAAACGCCGTTTTGTCGGTTGAGTGCAGCGACAAGCTGCATATGGCGGCGGCGGACATGGTTGCGGCAATCAATGCCGGCGCGGCGCAGGTAAAGGTATCTGTATCTCCCGAACTGGAGCCGTCGCTCAAAACCTTTGCGGACTTTATGCGTACCAAGGGCGACAGCATGGGAATAAAGACCTCGGTTGACATGACTCAGGTGGAAAAGACGGTTGCGACACTCGGATTTTTATCAGGCAATTCGGAAAGCGCGGCGTCTCCGTTTGACAGCGGCACGGGCGCGGCGGCTCTTGAGGGCGGTTCGCTCGGCGCGGGGGACGATATAAAGACGGGTTCCGCCATCATAACCAAAATGGGTTACGAGCTGACGGACGATGACATCAAGACGGTTTATGACGAGTTTAAAAAGACTGCGGCGAAAAAGAGCGTCGGCATGAAGGAGCTTGATTCGATTATCGCAAGCTGCGCAATGCAGGTGCCGTCAACGTATAAGCTGAAAAGCTATGTTATAAACAACGGCGATATTATCACTCCGACCGCGAACATCGAGGTATACAAAAATAACGAGGTTCTGCACGGCCTGCGCATAGGCGACGGCCCGATTGACGCGGCGTTCCTCGCATTGGAGCAGATTGCGGGACATCACTACGAGCTGGACGATTTCAGAATCCAGTCGGTAACGCGCGGTTATGAGGCTATGGGCTCCGCGCTTGTAAAGCTCAGACACAACGGGAAGCTGTTTTCCGGCAGCGGAATTTCGACCGATATTATCGGCGCGTGCATAAATGCGTACATAAATGCGCTCAACAAAATTTGTTTTGAGGAGGGTATACGGTGAACCTGGCATTTTCGACCAATAAGTGGAGCGGCTTTAACGTGGGCCGTTTCATGGATATGGCACATGAATATAAATTCAACGGGATAGAGCTGCACAGCGCGTATGAGGTGAAGGGCGAAAATACCGATGAGCTGTACAGAAAGACGATAGAGTACGGTCTTAAGGTGCCGTGCATAGACATTGCGGCGGAGGTATCCGAAAATACGGACGAGGCGGCAGCCGCGTTT
>URZD01000245.1 GCA_900552305.1 uncultured Eubacteriales bacterium | reverse complement strand
AGGATTAGAAATGAAAAATGTGCTGATTATCTCGGCAAGTCCGAGGAAAAACGGCAATTCCGACATTCTGTGCGACAGATTTGCCGAGGGCGCAAAGGAAAGCGGAAACAAGGTTGAAAAGGTGTTTCTCGCGGGTAAAAACATCGGCTACTGCCGCGGCTGCGGAGTCTGTAACAATACCCACAAATGCGTAATGAAGGACGATATGGCGGAAATACTCGGTAAAATGGTTGACGCAGACGCTATTGTTCTTGCAACGCCTGTGTATTTTTATTCGGTTGACGGTCAGATGAAAACCTTTATCGACCGTACCGTTCCGAGGTATACCGAGTTGACGGATAAGGATTTCTACTTTATAATGACGGCGGCTGACCCCGACAAGTCAAATCTTAAACGCACAATGGAAACCTTCCGCGACTTTACCGAGGACTGCCTTGAAGGCGCACGCGAGGCGGGAATAATCTACGGCGTCGGCGCATGGGAAAAGGGCGAGATTAAAAACACTCCCGCATATAACGAAGCATATAAAATGGGAAATGAAGTCGGATAAATATGGAATATGTAACTCTTGCAAACGGCGTAAAAATGCCGATTTTAGGCTACGGAGTATATCAGGTGACAAAGGACGAGTGCGAGCGCTGCGTGTCCGATGCGTTGGCGGTCGGCTACAGACACATCGACACCGCACAGGCGTATTTCAACGAGGAGGAAGTCGGCGTGGCGATAGAAAAGTCGGGCATACCGAGAGAGGAGCTGTTTATCACCACAAAGGTTTGGATTGATAACTACGGCTATGAAAACACGAAAGCGTCTGTCATTGAGTCCATGAAAAAACTGAGATGCGACTACATCGATTTGGTGCTTTTGCATCAGCCGTTTTCTGACACCTACGGCGCATGGCGCGCACTTGAGGAAATGTATGACGAGGGCAAAATCCGCGCAATAGGTATCTCAAACTTTTACGCGGACAGAATGGTGGACTTTGCCTCGTTTAACCGCATAAAGCCTATGGTGAATCAGATGGAAACCCATATTTTCAACCAGCAGAAGGAGCTGAAAAAGTGGGCGGACAAATACGGAGTTCAGCTTGAAGCGTGGGGACCGTTCGGCGAGGGCAGAAAAGGAATTTTTGAAAACCCGACCGTGAACGAAATCGGTAAAAAATACGGCAAGACGGCGGCACAGGTAATGCTGCGCTGGAACATACAGCGCGGCGTGGTTGTTATTCCGAAATCAACGCACAAGGAGCGCATGGAGGAAAACTTTAAAGTATTTGACTTTAAGCTGACGGATGAGGATATGGCTGCAATCGCGGCGCTCGATCAGGCGGAAAGCGCATTCTTCTCACACATTGACCCTGCAATGACCGAGTGGTTTGCCGGCATGATTAAGCAGCGCAGAAACAATAATGACTGTACATAGAAAAAGAAAGACCGGAAACCGGACAGAGGGAAAAAGATTTTCCTCCGGCGCGTTCGAAACCGAGGTGCGCGAGTGGGCGGCATCGGTTGTCAAGTAAGTATTTTGGATAGCTAAGGGATATATAAAAGAACGAATTTTCATGAAATCGGTCTGTTTTTTCATAAAATTCGTTCTTTATTTTTGCATTTTTATGTGGTATTATAAAATAAAAAGCGTGGGAGGATGTCGGATGAAAATTTTAAATTTCGGCTCGTGTAACATAGATTTTGTTTATACTCTCGACCATATTGTCGGTGCGGGAGAAACCGAAACCATCGAGAAAATGAATATATTTCCCGGCGGAAAGGGCTTGAATCAGTCGATTGCCCTTGCAAGAGCGGGCGCAAGCGTGTACCATGCAGGCTGTGTGGGCGAGGATGGCGAAATGCTTTTGTCGCTTTTGCGCGAAAACGGAGTCGACGTTTCGGGAATCAAGAGGGTTGACGGCAAAAACGGACACGCGATTATTCAGGTGAGCCGCGAGGGTGAAAACTGTATCTTTATCTATTCCGGTTCGAACGCCATGATAACGGAGCAGCTTGCCGACAGCGTTCTTGACGGATTTGAGAAGGGCGACTATATCATACTTCAAAACGAAATAAGCAACATTGACTACATAGTGAAAAAAGCATTTCAAAAAGGGATGCTCATAGTTCTGAATCCGTCGCCGTGCAATGAAAGCATAAAAAAAATTGATCTCGGCGCGGTTTCGTACCTTGTCTTGAACGAGATAGAGGCAGAAATCCTGTCAGGATGCTCCGAGCCGGAGCTTAGCCTGAAATACTTTGCGGAACGCTATCCTGATATGCGGGTTGTGCTTACGCTCGGCAAGCGCGGGAGCGTGTTCTCCTATAAGTCAACGGAGATTTTTCAGCCGTCGTTCCGTGTTGAAACGGTTGACACTACCGCGGCGGGCGACACATTTACGGGATATTTTATAGCAAAGCTTGCGGCG
>URZD01000244.1 GCA_900552305.1 uncultured Eubacteriales bacterium | reverse complement strand
GATTGTCGGATTGCGCTTTTCAGACCTGAAATATTCCTGACAGAATGCAATGTCATCCGCGTCCATTGCAAGTCCGTATTCGTCCACAAAACGCTCCAGTCCCTCGCGGTCAAGGTCGGTAAAGCCGTCAAGGGTTTTAACCTCTGTCGGAATACTGTACGGAATTTCAAGCGTTTCCGCCTTATCAAGCGCCGCTTCGCGCGCCTCTACGGGGTTGATAACGTACTTTTTAATTTCGTTTATGTCATTTTCGCTCAGCTCGCCGTAAAGCGCGTAGACCTTTGCTGTACGCACGGTCGGCTTTTCGCCCTGCGATATAATCTGTATGCACTGCGCCGCCGAGTCTGCCCTCTGGTCAAACTGACCGGGAAGATATTCCACAGCGAATACCGCCGCGCCGTCTGTATCTATATCATCCGATACAATATCAAGCTGCGGCTCTGAAAACACCGTTTTTTTTGCGTATTCAAAAAGCTCCGCGTCTATATTCTCCGCATCGTAGCGATTGATTATGCGCACATCGGTCAAGCCTTTAATTCCGAGCAGGGTGCGTGCATCGCTAAGGAGCGCCTTTGCTTCGTTTGCAAGCTCCTTCTTTTTTTCTGCAAATACTCTGTAAACCATTCCTATACCTCCATTGCCTTCATCGCTTTTGCGCCTATGTCGCGGCGATAGTATGAGTTGTCAAAACTGATTTTTTCCACCTTTGCATATGCGCCGCGGATTGCATCGCCGAGTGTATCGCCGATCGCGGTAACGCCGAGGACTCTGCCGCCGTTTGTGAGCAGCCTTCCGTCTTTCATTTCCGCGCCCGCAACATACACGCTGTCCGCGACCTCCTGAGGAATCTTTATCTCAAATCCCTTTTCATATTTAACGGGGTACCCTTCCGACGCCATTATAACACAGCAAGCGTTTTTATCCGCAAACTTAACCTCCGCTTTATCTAGCGTTCCGCTTGTCACCGCCCGCATTATCGTAAGCAAATCACTTTCGAGCAGCGGCAGGACAACCTGTGTTTCCGGGTCGCCGAAACGGCAGTTATACTCGATTACCTTCGGTCCGTTTTCGGTCAGCATAAGTCCGAAATACAGACAGCCCTTGAATGTCCTTCCCTCTTTGTTCATTGCGTCCACTGTCGGAAGGAAAATTTTCTCCATACACTCCTTTTCAATAGCCTTTGTATAGTACGGATTCGGAGCAACCGTTCCCATACCGCCCGTATTAAGACCTGTATCACCGTCACCTGCGCGCTTGTGATCCATTGACGAAACCATAGGTACAACCGTCTTGCCGTCTGTGAACGAAAGTACCGACACCTCAGGGCCTGTCAGAAATTCCTCTATTACAATATTATCGCCGCTTTTGCCGAAAACCTTGTCCTGCATCATGGATTTTACCGCACTTACCGCCTCGTCGCGGGTTTCGGCAATGATTACGCCCTTGCCCAAAGCCAGTCCGTCAGCCTTGATAACTGTCGGAATCGGCGCGGTTTCAAGGTATTTAAGAGCCTTATCCATATCGCTGAATACTTCATACGCGGCTGTCGGTATATTGTATTTTTTCATAAGCTCCTTTGAAAAAACCTTGCTGCCCTCGATTATTGCGGCATTTGCCCGCGGTCCGAAGCACGGGATTCCGATTTCTTCAAGCGCGTCAACCGCACCAAGTACAAGCGGGTCATCGGGCGCAACAACGGCGTAGTCTATGCTGTTATTCGCCGCAAAGTCGCATATTCCTTCAATGTCCTTTGCGCCGATGTTCACGCACTCCGCGTCCGCCGCTATCCCGCCGTTGCCTGGCAGCGCATATATTTTTGTAACGTCCTTGTTTTCCTTCAGTTTTTTTATTATCGCGTGTTCGCGGCCGCCGCCGCCCACTACCATTATATTCATAGAATCATGCCTTCCTTTCCGTACATTTTCTCATATAAATGCACAAAGCGCAGATTTTCAAATTTCCGCAAAAACTCTCCGACAAAAAAATCAATGATGAAACAATCTCATTCCGGTAAATGCCATTGCCATGCCGTATTTGTTGCAGCACTCGATAACCGCGTCGTCACGGATTGAGCCGCCCGGCTCCGCAATATATTTTACACCGCTTTTCTTTGCTCTTTCGATATTGTCGCTAAACGGGAAAAACGCGTCCGAGCCGAGCGCAACGCCGTCTATGCCGTCAAGGTATTCGCGGATTTCCGTTTCGGTAAGCGGCTTTGGCTGCTCTGTAAAATATTTCTGCCAGTTGCCGTCCGCGCACACATCCTCCTCGTTTTTGTTTATATATCCGTCAATCACGTTATCGCGGTCGGGTCTGCGTATGTCCTCTCTGAACGGCAGATTCAGCACCTTGTCGTGCTGGCGCAAAAACCATGTGTCTGCCTTTGTACCCGCAAGACGCGTACAGTGTATTCTTGACTGCTGTCCCGCGCC
>URZD01000243.1 GCA_900552305.1 uncultured Eubacteriales bacterium | reverse complement strand
TGATTTCGGTCGGCTCGGCGGCGTATTTGTCGTGTGAAAACAGGATTTTGGGCGCATTTTTGTTTTCGGTGGCGTTGTTTACGATTTGCTCGTTCGGTCTTAGCCTTTATACCGGTCTGGCGGGGTACTTTTTTGAGCTGAAAAACAAATCGGAGCTTGCTGTGGTATGGCTCGGCAACCTTGCGGGGAGTCTTGTCGGCTCGCTGTTGATTCGATTGGCAAAGCCGAGCCTGTCCGAGAAGGCAACGGCACTTTTTGAGGTTAAATTCGGTCAGAGTATTGTTGCGACAGCGGCGCTTGCAATGTTTTGCGGCGTAATGATGTACACTGCGGTGCGCAGCTTTAATGAAAGCGACAGCGGCACGCAAAGCGTCTTTGGGGTTGCCGTGTGTATAATGACGTTTATAATGTGCGGCTTTGAACACAGCATTGCCGATATGTGTTATTTGTGGCTTGCGGTCGGCTCAGCGGGAACGCTGCTGCGCGGCGCGGGATACATACTTGTTGTTTCGCTGTTTAATGCGTTCGGCGCGGTTGCATTTAAGAGTATAACATAAAAATAAAGGGGCAGTTTAAAAGGTCAATCGGCTTTTTAAACTGCTTTTGTTTTTTGAGGGGATAGGGGGATGCTTTTTTATCAACCGAAACGCTGTTTTTTTGTGTTTCGGAGTTTTTACACCAATTTTTGTGTCAATATAGCACGATTTTGTTCCTTTGTCGCAAAAAGTCATGAAAATTGACAAAATTTTTTATTGTTTGAGAGCATTTTTTATGCTATCATAAAGAAAAAATGCGATACGGGGGGAAATCAGATGCTTACAAAAAGACAGGAAGAATTTTATGACTGGGTATTTTACCAGATTTATCCGCGGAGCTTTAAGGACGCGAACGGTGACGGAATAGGCGACCTGCGCGGTATAATCGAAAAACTGGATTATATTAAGGAGCTTGGCGTCAATGCGGTGTGGCTTTCGCCGTGCTATAAAAGTCCGAACGATGATAACGGCTATGATATATCCGACTACTGCGACATAATGGACGAGTTCGGCACAATGGCGGACTGGAAGCTCATGATTGAGGAAATGCACAAGCGCGGAATACGGCTCATAATGGATTTGGTTGCAAATCACACCTCGTCGGAGCACAGGTGGTTTCGCGAGGCGCGGAAGTCAAAGGACAATCCGTACAGAGATTACTATTACTGGGCGGACGAGCCGCTTAACGACTGGAAGGCGTCTTTCGGAGGCTCGGCATGGGAGTATGACCCCATGACGGGGCAGTATTACCTTCATTCCTACGCGGTGAGCCAGCCGGATTTGAACTGGGAGAATCCAAAAGTGCGCGAGGAAATGGTGAAGGTAGTGGACTTTTGGGTTGATTTGGGTGTTGACGGATTTCGGTGCGATGTCCTTGATCAGATTTCAAAGGACATAAAAAATGACGTGTTCATGAACGGACCGCGGCTGCACGAATACATACGTCAGCTTTTTGACAGGGAAAAAACGCGGAATATATTCACGGTCGGCGAGTGCTGGGGCGCAAACGCGGAGAATATCCGCAAGCTTGTTGACGGCAGCAGACACGAGCTTTCCGGTGTGTTCCAGTTTGAACATATGTGCGTGGGGCGCAAGAAAAAGTATACTCCGCCGGTTTTTGAGCTTGATGAGGTATGGGATATTTTTGTAAAATGGCAGAATCTTATGCAGAAAAACGAGCTTTTGTATATGCTGTTCTGGGAGAATCACGACCGTCCGCGTGCGGTTTCGTACTATGCGAACGACAGGGAAATGCGGTTTGAGTCGGCGACCATGCTTGCAACGATGTGCTATCTGCAAAAGGGCGTACCGTTTATCTATCAGGGTCAGGAAATAGGCGTAACGAATAATATTTCGGACAGGATTGAGGACTATGAGGATATTGAGGCTTTGAACTTTTATAACGAGAATATAGGCTCGGTATCGCATGACGCGCTTATGGCGGGGCTGAACAGCGAGAGCCGCGACCATGCAAGGCATCCCATGCCGTGGAACGGTAATGCGGATTCCGGCTTCGGCAGCGAAAAGCCGTGGTTTGGACTGTATAACAGGTATAAGGAGATAAACGTGGAAAAGGATATTGCATCCGAAAAATCCGTTTACAAATATTTTAAGGAGCTGCTGAAGGTGCGCAGTGAGTCAAACGCCGTACGTCACGGATGCTTTGAGAATTTGACGGACGGAAGGCACGGCTGCTGTGTATACAAGATGTCGGACGGCAACGAAACGGTTTTTGTTATCTGCAATTTTGAGCATGAAAATAAAATCGAGGTTGATTTTGACGGCGAAATAATACTTGCAAACTGCAAAAGAGATGAAATCTGCGGCGTTTACGCGCCGTATGAGTGTGCGGTAATAAAAGGCTGACGAATAGGCGAAATCTTTTGTAAGAAGGTATAGAAGGACGCGCCAAAACGG
>URZD01000242.1 GCA_900552305.1 uncultured Eubacteriales bacterium | reverse complement strand
CATCTGTACGGCAGCCATACGGTAAGCCTTTCGCGCGGTACAATTTCGCCGAGCCGTTTAAGCACCCCTTCGTTCACCGCTCCGTCATAGTCAATGCTCACCTTAGGAAAAATTCCGATACACCTTTCGGCAAACTCTATCGAATCAGCCGTAATCGAAACGTATTCGGAGCAGTTCTTTATACATTCCGCAAAAACCGAAAACATCTCCTCAGGGAACTCCCGAATCTTGTTATCGATTTTAAGCCTTATACCGTTCTGCACCACAAGCTCCGCCGCCTGTTCAAACAGCGGTATTTTCTCACCCGCAAACTTATTTGCCGTACCAATCCCGAAATCATATTCAAGCGCTTCGGAATAGGTCAATTCGCAAATTTTAACCTCTTTTTCAATCCTTGCGCCGTCGGCATAACGCGCCGTACGGTTTATTGACTCATCATGCAGCACAACAATCCTGCCGTCCGCGGTATACCTCAAATCCAGCTCGATTACATCGTAGCCCTGGGCTATCGCCGCATAAAATGCCGCCATTGTATTCTCCGGACACTCGGACTCAACACCCTTGTGCGCCTGAAGCTCAATTCTTTTCAAATCAATCACTCCAAACAGTTGACAACTTTATAAAACAGCTATATAATATAGCATGATGAGTATTAAGTCAACACAATTCGCTCAAAATGGCAAAACGGTCATTTTTCTGACTGTTTCAGCCGTCACTTGGAGGTTATATGAGCACAGAACGCGAAAAAGAGATTTTAAAATTATTGCTTGCCAACAAAAGGGTTACGGTTGACGAGCTGTCACAAAGGCTGTTTACAAGCGAATCCTCGGTAAGGCGCGACCTTGCGCGCCTTGAAAAGCAGCAGCTGATTAAAAGAGTTCACGGCGGCGCGGTGCTTGAGGAAAACAGCATATCCACACTCAAAATACCGTTTGTCATTCGCGAGCTGGAGCAGTCGGATGAAAAAATCAAGATTGCAAAGCGCGCAATATCATATGTAAACGACTATGACGTAATATTTCTTGACGCCTCGTCAAGCGCATACAGTCTTATCCCGTTTCTTGCGACAAAAAATCATCTTACCGTTATAACAAGCGGTATAAAAGCTCTGTCAAAGCTCGGCGAGTACGGAATAAAGGCAATCAGCACCGGCGGCGAGCTTTTGCCCGCCTGTCAGTCGCTTGTCGGCGCGGACGCCTGCGAAACCGTAAAAACCTATAACGCAAACTCGGTTTTCTTTTCCTGCCGCGCCGTGTCAAACGACGGCTTTCTTACGGATATTTCCGATTCGGAAAACATTGTCCGCAAGCACATGATTGAACATTCCGAAAAATCGTATCTTTTGTGTACCGGGAACAAGCTGGGCAAGAAATATTTTCATAACCTCTGCACCGTCTCGGATATTACAAAAATCATCTGCGATACCGAATTACCGGAAAATTTTTGCTGCGGCAAATAAAAACCTCTGCCGCAGCTTTGATTCGCAAATTTTTCCGACTTTTTCCGTATCGCGGAAATTAACTCTTTTTCGCGCCCTTATATTTCTCTATTTTATTTATCAGAAATCTTCCAGTTTCGACCGCAAGCCGTTCATAGCAAACATACAGCTCTTCCGGCTTTCCCGCGTCAAAATTCCCCGATTCAAATGTAAAATCTCCGCTGTAATCTATGTCCGCCAAAGCCTTTGTAATTTTGTCCCAGTTCCCCATACCGAAATACGGCAGAGTGTGCAAATCCCTCGTTCCGTCAACGTCATGCACATGGAGCGCGCCGAGCCGCCTTTTGCCGAGCGCCCTTATAAAGTCCGCGGGATCCTCGCAGCAAAGGTTGGCATGACCTATGTCAAGGCAAGCTGTAAACCATTCGCTGTCAAGCGTATCGAGGTATTTTATAAATTCTGCGGGTCTTGAACAGGTAGAATGTGAAATCTTGTTCATTCCGAGCGACTGCCACATATTTTCCAACGCAACGCGGATTCCGTATTCCTCGCAATACGGTTTAAGCCTGCGATGAAAATCCATATTCATTTCAAACAGCCTTTCCGGCACGCCCTCATCCTCATATGTAAGGCGCTGGCACGGATGCACCACTATCACTTTTGCCCCCAAAACGGCGGCATACTTCATTGCCCTGACTATTTCGGCAAACCGCTTTTCCGTCTTTTCGGCATCCGCAAAGCTCGACGCACGCGGCGCGTGTGCTCTCATTGGTAAATCTTCCGTATTATTATATTTCATAAAAGTACTTATGTCAATATTTATCCGTTCAGCAGATCCAGATAAACCTTCTCGATTTTCTGCCACGCTCCGGGACCCACAAACCCCTTGGGCGGAAGTCCGAATTCGGTCAGAAACGCATTCACCGCGTTCTGCGTATTCTCTCCGAAGTACCCCGTCACCTCTACCGTCGGTATACTTTCATAAAACTGCGATATATACGCAAGCCGCTCCTGTATCACTCTCACCGCGGCTCCTGTCGAGCCGATAACAAGCGGCTCCCCCCGGCCGGGGGGTAATGGGGGAGATATGAGCTTGACG
>URZD01000241.1 GCA_900552305.1 uncultured Eubacteriales bacterium | reverse complement strand
AATCGTGCAGCCGGTCAGCCATGCAGCCGAACCGACCAAAACGGATTTTAATTTGTCAAGGCGCACAGTATTTAAATTCTGTATTATATTCAGCCGCATTTAGCTAAAGCGGCAGATTTGCAACAGCGTTAAGCGACATATCCGCAACCGCGCCGTTTTTGTATTCATGATACGCCGCGCAGCCTATCATTGCCGCGTTATCCGTGCAGTAAATCAGCGAGGGACACACAAACTCCATTCCCTCCGCCGCGGCAAGCGTACTCACCCTTTCGCGCAGCGCGGCATTAGCCGCAACGCCGCCCGCAAGGGCAATCCGCGTAACTTTGTGCTTGTTTGCGCACTCTATCAAATGTCGGCTGAGCACATCCGTGACCGCCTCCTGAAAAGACGCGGCAACGTCCGCCTTGTTTATCTTTATCCCTTTCTGCTCCGCGTTGTGTATGTAGTTTATGACCGCTGTTTTCACTCCGCTGAAGCTGAAATCAAAACCCTCGCTGCCCATATTTACGCGCGGAAAATGTATCGCGTTTCTGTCGCCCTCAAGCGCCAGTTTTTGCACCGCGGGGCCGCCCGGATAGCCGAGTCCGAGGACTCTTGACACCTTGTCAAATGCCTCGCCCGCCGCGTCGTCGTTTGTCCGGGCAAGCACTTCGTAATCGGTATAGTCCTTTACATAGACTATGTGACTGTGACCGCCGGACGCAACAAGGCATATAAACGGCGGCTTAAAGTCCGGATGTTCGATATAGTTTGCACAGATATGACCCTTTATGTGATGCACGGGAATCAGCGGCTTTTTTGATACAAAGCTCAGTCCCTTTGCTGTTGAAACGCCCACAAGCAGCGCTCCGACAAGTCCCGGGCCGTAGGTAACCGCAATCGCGTCAACTCCGTCAAGAGTAACTCCCGCGTCCGTAAGAGCCTTGTCTACAACATCGCTTATATTCTCTATATGCTTCCGCGACGCTATCTCCGGCACTACGCCGCCGTACTGCTTATGCAGGTCAATCTGTGTATTTATTATATTTGAAAGTATTTTTGTTCCGTCCTCGACCACCGCCGCGGCGGTTTCGTCACACGAGCTTTCAATCGCAAGTATTTTCATTTACTACTCCGTTCCGCCGCGTATTCCGCGGCATATATCAAAGCGATACCGTACCGCCGCGCCGTGCGGGCGTTTTTTTCGGTATGCCTTGCGGCGGCTATTTTATCCGCCTGATTTTATTACCTTTTACAAGATATGCCTTTTGGGCAAGCTCCGCCATGGGCATATCAAACCCGCTGTCCGTATAGAACTCGTCGGGTTTTTTATCGCCAAAGACCTTTTGATAAGCCTTTTTTTTGTTTTCGCCGAAGTTGAGAAAGGCAACCTTATAGGTTTTCATGTCAAACCTTGAACATATATACTTTTCCACGCCGAGTCTTTTGCACGCCTCGTCAATCAGCACGTCAAACGACGCGGTAATTATAATGTCGCTTTGCTGCGGCGTATACCATTTTTTGATTTTCCGCATATGCGCGTCCCAAAAAAGCCCGACAATCCGCGGCAAATCCGCAAATGAATTAAGGTAGCCTTCCGCATACTTTTGTATTTTTTTCTCTACCGTTTCAGCTTTAATTATTCCGAGCTTATACTTTAAAAAATTCCACAAGACCGCCGGTATATACTTCACTGAGCGCGGGTTGAATCTGAGCGCAAACAGGTAAAAATCCAGTGCGCTTTCACCGTCATATATAGTATTATCAAAATCCAATGCCCGCACCAAAATCTCTCCCCTTTCGTCTTTTTGCCGCGCTGTTTCGGCTTTTTAAAAGCCGCGTTACGCCGCTATGTAATTTCAGCCTTGAAAGGAGCGCGCTACACCATTTTTGACATAAGGATTGCGTCCTCCGTACCGCCGTAATAACCCGGCCGCACTCCGTCAACCTCAAAACCCATTTTTTCATAAAGGCAAAGAGCCGGAACATTCCCCTCTCTGACCTCAAGCTGCATTACATAGACGTCGTTCTCCTTGCACCACTTTGTCAGCTCGGAGAGCATTTTTTCCGCAATGCCGCAGTGCCGATACGCACGTCTTACGGCTACGCTCATTATATCCGCCTCGCCGCAGATATTCCAAAGTCCCGCGTACCCGACCGCCTTTTCGCCGTCAAGCGCGACCACGTAATGCGCAATTTTGTTTTCCAGTTCCCTTTGGAACGTGTTTTCCGCAAATCCCGAGTCAAAGCACTCCTTTTCGGTTTCGACCATGCCCGGTATATGCTTCTCTGTCATGCTTTTGTATTCTATCATAGCTTTATCACATCAATCAATTCCTTTATTTGTGCGGCGCATTTTCTGTAAACTTCTATATCTCCGCCGTACGGGTCGCTTACATCGCCGCCCGCTCCCGCAAACTCGGAGAGCGTTTTTATCTTGTCCGACTGCGGAAGGTACATCTTGTGCGCCTTTGTCATAGTCAGTATTAAATCGGCGTTTTCTATCATTTCCGCCGTTATCTGCACCGATATATGATTTTTTAAATCGGCGCCGTATTCCCGAGCC
>URZD01000240.1 GCA_900552305.1 uncultured Eubacteriales bacterium | reverse complement strand
TATTTGCCCGCGTCTGCGGATTTTCGGTATTCGGACGGGTTTATCCCGACCTCCTTTTTGAATGCGGTCGAAAAGTAATTGGTATTTGAAAAACCGCTCAAAAGCGCAATTTCGGTAATTGGCAGGTCGCTTTTGCGTAAAAAACCCTTAGCCTTCTCTACCCGCCGCTTTGTTATGTACCTTTTCACCGACTCGTTTGTGTAAATTTTAAACAGGTGCGACACTGTGGATTCCGAACAGGCGCAGCCCTGCGCTATGTCGCGGAGGGTTATGTCCTGCGTTATATTTCTTTGAACAAACATTAAAATCGAGTCAAAGGTTTTGCTTTTTGTTTCCGACTCCAGAATATCGCCGATTGTTATCTGCAAAAGCGACAGCATATGGCAAAGCGGCATAATCAGCGTTTTTAATCTTTCCGTATTTTCCGTTTCGTGTTTCAGCCCTGTTTCGTATATCTTCCAAAGCTCTGACTTGTTTAAGTGAAAGTCCTTTGACAGCGCGGTTATGCGTGCGGCTGCCTTTTTGCGGTCTATGCCGTAGCCGCTTATGCTTATAAAAGTCTTTGAGTCAACAAAAAATACGTATTCCTCCACCCCGGCATGGCACATACCGAACAAGAACTCCTTATCATAAGCATTGAATACCTTTTGCTGACACTTTATGCACTTATCCCACGCGTCACTGTCCGTCTTGACAAACACGCAAAACGGATTTTGGTGTATGTTATGCTCCAGTATGCCGCATATCGCCTTGCCGTGTACCGAAACCGAAAGTCCGTTTTCATTCAGATATGTAATATAGCTGTTTATATCCTCTATAAGACTGTTACGCATAATATCATCTCCGCTCCGATTATATAACAAAATTGCCGAAAAGTAAATATGTTTTGCGTAAAATCAAATGAAATTTAAAATTTTTTATGCTATTATAAAAGAAAAAGGAGCTGATAACGCGAAAGTTTCTTTCACGTTATCAGCCTCCGGCGGATTTAATTGCCCGTGCGAAATTTTCTTCGCGTATGCTCAGAAACGCACATGGACGCCCAATCTCTTATCATTCCTTGCCCTGTGGATAGGAGAATATTTATTACAATTTATGCCGGCACAGGGCGGCGAAATGGAGATTAACATGAAAAAAAATAAACTGTACACAGATGTTTTGGTGCTTGGGTCCGGACCTTCCGGCTTTGCGGCGGCATATACCGCGGCAAAAAACGGCGCCGATGTTATTATAGTCGATCAGTGCGGCGAAATCGGCGGCATCTCGACTTCGGGACTTATGAGCCACTGGACAGGGAGCTGCGGCAGCAGTCTTTATCATGAGATACTGCGGCGCGCGGCGGAGAAAAACGATTTTAAGGTTGACAACATCACGCTGATTGACCCGGAAAAGCTGAAAACACTGTATCTTGAAATGCTTGACGAGAGCGGCTGCAAAATAATGCTCTACACCTTTGCCGCTGACGCGATATGCGACGGCGACAGGGTGCTGGGAGCTACCGTTGTAAACAAATCGGGCATGACGGATATTTATGCAAAAGTCACGGTGGACGCGACAGGCGACGGAGATATTGCGGCGCACGCGGGTGCGGAGTTTGTTTTGGGCAGAGAAACCGACAACAAAATGCAGCCGGCAACGCTGATGTTCAAGGTCGGCGGCGTGGACTACAGCAAGGCGGCGTTTATCCCCTCGTTTGAAACAACATACGATACGGAGAAGGGCGAACTGCAGGCGCTTGCAAAGCAGCATATACCGTACCCCGCGGGACATATTCTGACCTACGCGACAACGCTGCCCGGGGTTGTTACCTGTAACATGACGAACGCTACGGACATTGACGGCACCTCCGCGGAGGATTTGACAAAGGCAACAATCGTCTGCCGCCGACAGCTTGACGATATTGTAAAATATCTGCGTGAGTTTGCTCCCGGCTATGAAAACTGCTTTATAATCGGCTCCGCATCGCTTATCGGAATCAGAGAAACGCGGCACTTCAAGGGCAAGTATACTCTTACCGAGCAGGATATACTGGAGGCAAAGGTGTTTGACGATTACGTTGTAAAGGACGCGTTTTTCAATTTTGACGTGCATAACATAACAGGCTCGGGACTTGACAAAACAGGCGTGCAAAAGCACTTCTCGCAAAGCAAGGGGTATACGATTCCGTACGGCTGTCTTGTGCCGGAGGTAAAAAAGGGTCTGCTGCTCTGCGGAAGAAATATTTCCGGCACGCATATGGCGCATTCCAATTTCAGAGCAATGCCGATTTGCGTCGGCATAGGCGAGGCGGCGGGAGCTGCGGCGGCTGTTGCGGCGAAAAAAGGCTGCGAAACGGCGGACGTAAGCGCGGCGGAAATCCGTGAAATAACAGGCGCATAGGCACGCGGGAGCAAGTAACATCAAACGGAGGTATTAAACTATGACTGTACACCAGAATTTTGTCGGCGGAAACATTAGGGTTAAGGAAAAAACGGAGGACACCTATATTTTGGGAAACGAGCTTAGGGATTCCGTTGAGGACTGGTTTTATTGGGCGTTTTGTATAGAGGGCG
>URZD01000239.1 GCA_900552305.1 uncultured Eubacteriales bacterium | reverse complement strand
GAGAGCGTGGGCAGCGACAGCCTTGCGGCGGTGTTCGACCCCGCAAACTTTGTTCAGTGCGGACAGAAAACCTATCCCGATGCGTATAAAATGCTGAAACCCTACATTACATATATGCACATAAAGGACGCAAAAAGTGACGGCAGCGTAGTCCCCGCGGGCAGCGGCTGCGGCGAGGTGGAAAAAATAATCTCCGCGCTTGACGCGGCGGGTTACGAAGGCTTTTTGTCGCTTGAGCCGCACCTTGCGGATTTTGCCGGCTTTGCCGAGCTTGAAAAGGACGGCAGCCTTGACAAGCTGCCCGAAGGCGGCGAAAAGACGTTTACTATAGCGTATAACGCATTGAAAAAAATATTGAATAACATAAAACAGTAAAGGAGAGTGCCAAAATGGAAATGACATTCAGGTGGTACGGCGAGGATGACCCGGTAACCCTTGACAAGATACGCCAGATACCCGGCGTTGAGGGAATCGTCAGCGCGGTGTATGACGTGCCGGTCGGCGAGGTGTGGAGCCTTGAACGTATTCTGAAACTGAAAAAGACAATCGAGGACAAGGGATTAAGGCTTTCGGTAATCGAAAGCGTTCCCGTACACGAGGATATAAAGCTGGGCAAGCCGACCCGCGACCGCCTTATAGAAAACTACTGCGAAACACTGCGAAATCTGTCAAAGGCGGGCGTGTACACGGTCTGCTATAACTTTATGCCGGTGTTCGACTGGACGCGCTCGGAGCTTGACTATGAGCTGCCGGATGGCTCCAACGCGCTTGTATACTTCAAGGAGCAGGTCGATAAAATGGACCCTGTTTCGGGCGAGCTTTCGCTCCCCGGTTGGGACGCGAGCTACACAAAGGACGGCTTAAAGGCGCTTATGGACGAATACAAAAGCATAACCGAGGAGGATTTGTGGGATAATCTGAAATACTTCCTTGAACGCGTGATAAAGACGGCAGAGGAGGTAAAGGTCAAAATGGCGATACACCCCGACGACCCGCCGTGGAGCATCTTCGGCTTGCCGCGTATTATCACAAACCGCGAGAATCTGGAGCGGTTTGTAAAGCTGGTCGACAGTCCGTATAACGGAATCACGCTGTGTAGCGGCTCGCTCGGCGTTGCGGAGGAAAACGACATTCCGGAGCTTGTCAGATACTTCGGCGGTATGGGCAGAATCCATTTCGCCCATTGCCGGAACGTCCTGCGCCGCGGCGGCGGCTCGTTTGAGGAGTCCGCGCACCTGTCCTCAAAGGGCAGCCTTGATATGTACGAAATTCTGAAGGCGTACAGTGACGTAGGCTTTGACGGACCTATGCGCCCCGACCACGGCAGAATGATTTGGGGCGAAACGGGCAAACCGGGTTACGGTCTTTATGACAGGGCGCTCGGCGCAACGTATCTGAACGGACTTTGGGAGGCAATCAAGAAGTCCGAGAATAAATAAAAATCTTATACTATTTATATAAGGAAGGAATACAATCATGAAATTACCCTTTGACATGGATTTAAAGGACAAAACAGTTGTAATAACGGGCGGCGGCGGAGTTCTTTGCGGAATGTTCGCAAAGGCTCTTGCAAAAACGGGCGCAAAAATCGCGATACTTGACCTCAACCTTGACGCGGCAAACCACGTTGCGGCGGAGATTGAAAAGGACGGCGGTATCGCAAAAGGCTATGCCGCAAACGTACTTGACATCGATATAATGCGCGGAGTGCGCGATGAAATCGCAAAGGATTTCGGTATCTGCGACATCCTTATAAACGGTGCGGGCGGCAATAACCCAAAAGGCACAACAACAAAGGAATACCTGTTCCCCGAGGACGTGAAGGGCGCGGAGGACATTGTGACATTCTTCGACCTCGACCCGGCGGGAATATCGTTCGTGTTTAATCTGAACTTCCTCGGCACTCTGATTCCGACCCAGGTATTTGCAAAGGATATGGCGGAAAACGGCGGCGGCTGTATCGTGAACATCTCATCGATGAACGCGTTCTGCCCGCTCACCAAAATCCCCGCCTACAGCGGCGCAAAAGCGGCAGTTTCCAACTTCACACAGTGGCTTGCGGTGCATTTTTCAAAGGTAGGAATCCGCGTGAACGCTATCGCTCCGGGATTCTTTGTGACAAAACAAAACCGCGGTATGCTGATTAACGCGGACGGCTCATACTCGGCTCGCGCGGAGAAAATAGTTTCACAGACCCCTATGGGTCGTTTCGGCGAGCCGGAGGAGCTTATCGGCACGCTGGAGTTCCTTATAAACGAGGACGCAGCGTCGTTTGTGAACGGCGTTGTTATCCCGGTTGACGGCGGCTTTTCCGCATATTCCGGAGTATAAAAATTTAATATTCGGGAGATTAACGTGAAAGTCCCTTTCGCGTTAGCTTTCGGCAAGATTTGATTGCCCGTGCGTTTGTCGCAGTCTTTCTCTTTGCTCGGTTGTTTTCGCTGAAAAAACCGTAGCTTAGGCACACGGGAGCCGAACCGATATGCCCTATAAGCAAAAAAATCACCATCTTTTTGAACCGTTGTCCTTGCAAGGCGTCAGCCTTGCTTCGTCCGCCGGAAA
>URZD01000238.1 GCA_900552305.1 uncultured Eubacteriales bacterium | reverse complement strand
CCGCCACTATGTTGCTCCCGAACACATCCTTTATAAGTATGTCGCCGATTGAAACGGGCAGATGTGCCGTCTTTCCGTTTATAATTTTCATGGCGTCAAACATTTTTTCCTTGGGTATCGGGCGGTCGGTTTTTACCGGAATGACCGTTCCTGTATCTGTGCGCATTGTTGTTGTAACCGTTCTTTCCGGGTTTACGCACTCCTTTTCGGCATATGCCTTGCCGCGCGGACAGGTATTCCCGGTAACCGAAACAACCGCTCCGTCATCATTCATTTCAACCTTTATGCCGCAGCCGAGCGGGCATACTATGCAAGTAAGTTCACGCGTTTTCATTATAACACCTCCAGCTCAAAGCGAAGTTTTTTTACATTGTCAAGCATTTCACGCTTTATAACAATATTTTCCATTTCACCCGGCGCAACCTTCTGCTTCCTCTTGCTCATGAGCAGCGTATCGCCGCTGAATACGTTAATTTTTACATTTTTGAAAACATCCGAAACGCGGAAGTACACAGTCACATCCTTTTTTGCGGTTATGCACTGCGGCACGGTATATCTGATTTTGCCGTCTGTTTCAAGCTCGATGCTTTCCGTATTTCCAATACCGTTTTTAATATATTCCGCGGCGCTTTTTCCCGCGATTTCCGCCTCGTCCGAAACAAAGTCAACCAAATCGTGGACGTGCAGGACGTTACCGCACGCAAAAATCCCCTCGCGGTTTGTCTGCCTGTCCTGATTTACGACCGCGCCGGAGGTTATGCGGCTCAGCTCAATTCCCGCAGACCTTGACAGCTCATTTTCGGGAATCAGTCCGACAGAGAGCAAAATCGTGTCGCACTCTATGTATTCCTCGGTTTCCTTTATCGGTTTTCGGTTTTCGTCAACCTCGGCAACGGTAACTCCGCAAACCCTGTCCTTTCCGTGTATTTTTACAATCGTGTGGCTCAGCTTTAGCGGAATATTAAAATCGTTAAGACACTGCTCAATATTTCTCGCAAGTCCGCCCGAGTACGGCATAAGCTCGCATACGGCTTCGACCTTCGCGCCTTCAAGAGTCATTCGCCTTGCCATTATAAGTCCTATATCGCCCGAGCCGAGGATAACAACCTTTTTGCCAACCATAAGTCCCTTTATATTGACGAGCTTTTGCGCAGTTCCCGCACTGTATATGCCCGCGGGGCGCGTTCCGGGGATATTCAGCGCACCCTTAGAACGCTCGCGGCAGCCCATAGCAAGAATTATCGCCTTTGCCTTTAGCGTAAATACGCCGTTTTCCTCGTTGGTGGCGGTTACGGTTTTGTCCGCGCCTATGTCAAGCACCATAGTGTTCAGCTTTACCGGGATTCCAAGCTCGCGCACTCTTTGTTCGTATCTCCATGCGTATTCGGGACCGGTAAGCTCCTCGCTGAACTTGTGAAGTCCGAAGCCGTTGTGTATGCACTGCTGAAGTATTCCGCCGAGGGCGCTGTCGCGCTCCAGAATAACAATATCACGTATTCCGCTTTCGTATGCCGCGACAGCCGCGCTCATACCGGCAGGACCTCCGCCGATTATTACTAAGTCTGTCATCTTATTCGTCCCCCTTTGTTTTTCCGGTGATAACATACGATTTTCCGCCGCTTTTTGTTATCTCCTCGTACGGAATATTAAGCTCTTTGTGAAGAATGTCAATTATATACGGAGAGCAAAAGCCGCCCTGACATCTGCCCATCTGAGCCCTGGTGCGCCGCTTTACTCCGTCCAAATCGCGCGGCTTGGGATTCGTTCTCACAGCCTCCAGAATTTCGCCTTCTGTGACCGTTTCGCAACGGCAGATAATTCTGCCGAAGGATTTATCCTTCTTTATTATCTCGTTTTTCTCCTCAAGGCTCGCATCTCTGAAATAATGCGCCGGTTTTCGGTATGGGTTGAAATCCGATTTCTTATCGCATTTTATGCCCTGCTTTAAAAGCATTTCTTCTATGTACTCCGCGATGGCGGGCGATGCGGAAAGTCCGGGAGACTCTATCCCCGCCGCGTTTATAAAGCCTTCAAGCGGCGAGTTTATTATAAAATCGCCTGTGCTTCCCGCTGCGCGCAGTCCGCAGAAGGAGGTTATCGTCTTGCTGAACGCTATGCCTTTAACATCCTCGGCGGCTTCCCGCATAATCTGTGCAAAGCCTTCGCTTGTGGTGCTTTTGTCATCCTTGTTGTCTATATTCTGCGAGGTAGGACCCGTCAGCAGATTTCCGTCAATCGTCGGCGATACAAGTATGCCCTTTCCTGCCTTGGTGGGAGTTCTGAATATCGTGTGCGAAACAAGTCCGCCGCACTCCTTGTCAAGAAGGATATATTCGCCCCTTCTCGGCGTAACCGTAAAGGAATTATCGCCGACCATGGCGGCAACGGAATCCGAATAAATCCCCGCCGCGTTGACAACAAACCTTGATTCAAGGGAGCTGCCGTCCGAGCATACAACAAAGCCGTTTCCGGTTTTTGTGATACTCTTAACCTCAAAATTCAGCTTCAGCTCCGCGCCGTTGTCCATAGCGTTCCCGACAGCGGCAACGGTCAGCTCGTACGGACAGATTATTGCGCCCGT
>URZD01000237.1 GCA_900552305.1 uncultured Eubacteriales bacterium | reverse complement strand
ATGTGCCGTCGATAAGGCTGTCGACGATACCTTTGATAACCATGTTCTGCGAATATATCTCCGCGCTGCCGGAATGTCCCGACTGGTATATATTCAGTACCTCCTGTGACGAAAGACCGAATATAAATATATTGTCAATTCCGACACGCTCCGCAATCTCCACGTTCGCGCCGTCCATTGTTCCGATTGTAAGTGCGCCGTTTAACATGAGCTTCATGTTGCCCGTACCGGACGCCTCCTTGCTCGCGGTTGAAATCTGTTCGCTCAGGTTTGCCGCCGCAACTATCTTTTCCGCAATGGAAACACTGTAATTTTCAATAAATACAACCTTTAAAATGTCCTTTGTCCTCGGGTCGTTGTTTACTACCTCGGCAATGTTGTTAATCAGCTTGATAATCAGCTTTGCCGTATAATAGCCGGGCGCTGCCTTTGCGCCGAATATAAAGGTTTCCGGCAGCATACTTGCCTGTGACGGGTTCTCCGTAATCATTTTATAACGATAGATAATGTGCATCGCCTTCATAAGCTGGCGCTTATATTCGTGCAGGCGCTTTATCTGTACATCAAACAAAGAGCTTGGGTCAACGTCAATGCCGTTATGCTCCTTTATATACTTCGCAAGCTTAACCTTGTTGTTCATCTTTATCTTTGCGAATTTTTCCTTGAACGCCGCGTCAAACGCATACTTTTCAAGGTTTTCAAGCTCCTCCGCGTTCTTTATCCAGCCGCTGCCTATCGACTCGGTAATAAGCGCCGCAAGCTCCGGGTTGGACATAAGCAGCCAACGTCTTGGCGTAACGCCGTTTGTTACATTTTTGAATTTCTCCGGATATACGCTGTAATAATCCTTAAAGGTTTCGTTTTTCAGTATCTCCGTATGCAGCTGTGCAACGCCGTTTATGTTGTGGCACGCCGTCAGACACAGATTTGCCATATTGACATTTCCGTTCGAAATAACCGCCATATACTCGATTTTGCCGGTATCGTTGCCGAATCTTCCGACAAGGAACTCGCGCTGTCTGCGGTCAATTTCCTTTATAATCATGCTCACGCGCGGAAGAAGCGACTCCATCATTGAAACAGGCCACTTTTCAAGAGCCTCGCTCATAATTGTGTGGTTGGTATATGCAAAGGTTTTCTGCGTTATATCCCACGCTTCGTCCCAGCCAAAGCCTTCGTTATCCATAAGTATACGCATAAGCTCCGGAATCGCAATCGTCGGATGCGTATCGTTTATATGAATCTGTACGTACTCAGGCATATCGTACAGCGAATGTCCGCGCCTTTTCTGCTTGGCAATTATCCACTGAATTGTTGCGGAAACAAAGAAATACTGCTGCTTTAACCTGAGCAGTTTGCCCTCGTAATGGTTGTCCTCGGGGTAGAGCACCTGTGACACAACCTCCGCAAGCTCCTTGTCCTTCACCGCCATAGCGTAGTCGCCGCGGTTAAATTCGCTCATGTTGATTACCTGCGGCGAACGCGCCTTCCAAAGTCTGAGCGTGTTCACAAGCCGCGAATCATATCCCGAAATCGGCATATCGTAAGGCTCGCCGATAACCGTGTTATAGTCCACATGGCGGAATTTCATACGGTTGTCCTCCCAGTATTCCTCAATTCTGCCGTTATAGTGAACCTCTACGCTGTCCTCAGGGCGTTCTATTTCCCACACGTTGCCGTCCTCCAGCCACGGGTCGGGCATCTCTATCTGATAGCCGTCAACTATTTTCTGTCTGAAAAGTCCGTATTCGTAACGTATGCCGCAGCCGAACGCGGGCAGCTCCAAAGTCGAAAGCGAGTCAAGGAAGCACGCCGCAAGCCTTCCCAAACCTCCGTTACCGAGACCCGCGTCATTTTCCACATCCTCAACATCGGACAGGTCAATGCCAAAATCATCCATTGCCGCGCGGTAAACGTCAGTCTGCATTATGTTCATAATGTTGTTACCCAGCGCTCTGCCCATAAGAAACTCGAACGAAAGATAATAAAGCTCCTTCTTGTGACCCTGTTCAAGCTCGTCGCGCGATTTTGCCCACTTTTCCATTATCTGGTCGCGAACCGTCATTGCGCAAGCCTTGTACATCTGTCCCGGGGTCGCGTTATCCACAGTCTTTGCAAAATAACGTCTGAGCTTGCCGCGTATTGCGCTTTTTACCTGCTCTTTCTCCTTTTCGAACTCCGCATTTGATTTTGCCGTCTTAACCGCTGTCTTTTCAGCCGGCTTTGTCGTCTGCTTTACAGCCGCAGCGTCTGCCGCTGCCGTGTTGATTTGTTTTTCCTTTGCCATTTTACTCAATTTCCTTTCCCTGATGAAGCAAGTTTTTTCGTCAGATTATGTTATTATATACCGTCTCATATTTTTTCGCGGATTCCTTCCATGAGAAATCCTCGCTGAGCGCTCTTTTTACAAGCTTGTTCCACACCGGCTTTTCGCTGAAAAACCGTATCGCGCGCCTTATTGTATACATCATGTCATGAGCTTCGCACGGATAAAAGCTGAACCCGTTGCCCTCACCCGTAAACTCGTTATATGCACGAACGGTGTCTTTAAGTCCGCCCGTTTCGCGTACAACCGGAATTGTGCCGTATGCCATTGCAATCAGCTG
>URZD01000236.1 GCA_900552305.1 uncultured Eubacteriales bacterium | reverse complement strand
ATATTCAGGAAAAACCCGTACCGCCGAGGGAGCATAATATAAGTATTCCGCTCTCGCTTGAAAAGGTGGTACTGAAGGCGATTGCAAAAGAGGTTTCCGCACGTTATCGCAGCGCGTCGGAGATGATAGCCGATATTAAAAATATTCTTGACGACCCCGCATATGTAATACATGACGCGGAGGAGCCGAAAAAGGAATATGAAACGGGAAGTACAATTAAAATGGACGCGGTGGACGATGCGGTAATAGAAAAGCACGACCGCGAAAGCCACGTGCACGAGGAACACAAAACGGAACACGAACACAACGGTAGGGAGGTTGAGGAAGAAATGAACAAAAAAACTCCAAAACGTAGAAATTCGCGCGGCGAAATAGATAAGAAGAAGGAAAAGAAGGTTGTAGCCGTTGCAATTATTTGCGCGGTGCTGCTGATTTGCCTTATAGGAGCGGCGTTTATGTCGCTTATGGGCTTTGGCGGAATCTTCGGGAGCAGCGACAAAGAGTCCGTTCCGCGGCTTGAGGGTATGCTCTATGATGATGCGGTCGAGAAGTACAAGGATTCGGGATTCAGCATAGTCAAGGGCGCGGTTGCCGAAAGCGACAAGGAGGAAGGTACAATTCTCTCGCAGGAGCCGGAGGCGGGCAGCAAGGTCAAGAAGTCGGACGAGATTGTGATTACGGTTACAATCAGCGAAGGCTCATCAGACATAACACTAAAAAATTATACCCGATACAACGACACCCGAAAAGCGGAGATAGAACTGAACAAGCTGGGACTTGAGGCTGAATTTGTCGATGAATATGACGATACGATACCGAGCGGTTCAATCATAAGCCAGTCTCCCAAGGCGGGCAGCAAGGTGAAGAAGGGCGATGTAATTACCTTTAAGGTAAGCAAGGGTCCGGAGGACAAAAAGACGGAGGAACCCGCAAGCGGAAACGAGGATGGCAAGAAAGATGAAAAGCCTGCAAGCAGCGGAAACACGACCACAGGCAGCGAAAGCGGCAACAACAATAGCCATACGGGAGCGGAGGGCGCCGGCACAGGCACAAGCGCAACAACCGAAAAGAAAAAGAGTACAATGCTGACCCTGTACGGACCAAAGGATAAGGACAGCGCGCTCGTTCAGGTAAACGTAAACGGCAGAACGGTTTACAGCAAGTCGCTCACACGCGGCAGCAGTGATGTTGTTAAGCTTGAAGGCAAGAGCGACAGCGTTGAGGTTGAGATATTTTATGACGGCGTATCGCAGCAAAAGAGTACGGTTAATCTGTATTAAAGCGGCGGGAGAATACTTGACATATGGCAGAGAAATATAAAGGTACGATTATAAAGGGAATAGGCGGATTTTATTACGTCCGCTGCGAGTGCGGCATTGCCGAATGCCGCGCCCGCGGCAGATTCCGCCGCGACAGTCTTACGCCGCTTGTCGGCGATATTGCGGAAATCGAGCTTGACGGCGAAAACAGCAGAAAAGGCGTAATACAGAGCATATGCGAACGTAAAAATGTGCTGATACGTCCTGCTGTGGCAAACGTATCGCAGCTGCTTGTCGTTGCGGCGGTCGAAAATCCAAGACCCAATACCTACGTTTTGGACAAGCTGATTGCGTCCGCGGAGTATGCGGGACTGGATACCGTAATATGCTTTAACAAAAGCGACCTGAACGCCGACCGCTCAATCGCGGAAACCTATGAGAACGCGGGTTTTCATGTTGTTGTGACAAGCGCGGAGGAAAATGTAAACATAGACGGACTGCGGAAAATTCTTAAAGATAAAATAACCGTTTTTGCGGGGAACTCCGGCGTAGGCAAGTCAAGTCTATTAAACAAATTGCTTGGCGAGGAATATTTTGAGACAGGTGAGGTAAGCCGAAAGGTGGAGCGCGGAAAGCACACAACAAGACATTCGGAGCTTGCCGAGCTGCCGTTCGGCGGGTATATCATAGACACACCCGGGTTCAGCTCGTTTGATTTAAGTACGATTCCCTGCGGAGAGATTGCGGGACTGTTCCGCGAGTTTGCCGCGTACGAGGGTCAGTGCCGATTCCCCGACTGTGTTCATATTGCGGAGCCGGGTTGTGCCGTTTTGGCGGCGGTGAACGACGGCAGAATCGCAAAATCGCGGCACGAAAGCTATAAGCTGCTTTTTGAGGAAGCAAAGGCGATAAAGCCGTGGGAGCAAAAGTAAAATTTGTTGCCGTCAGATTCGTATACTCGCGGCAAATAGGATGCTTATACGCAAACAGAGAGAGGATTAAAAAGTAATGAAGGAAATTAAGATTGCGCCGTCAATATTGGCGGCTGATATTACAAGGCTCGGCGAGGAGGTCAGAGCAGTTGAAGCGGCGGGTGCGGACTGGCTGCATATAGATATTATGGACGGACATTTTGTGCCGAATCTCAGCTTTTCGGCGGATACCGTAAAGGCGATAAGACGGATTTCCGGGATGTTTCTGGACGTTCATCTTATGATTTCGGAGCCGCTCAGATATATCGAAAGCTTTGCAAAAGCGGGAGCGGATTTGATAACCGTTCACGCAGAAACGCTTGAAAATCCGTCGGCGGCGGCGGAAAAAATCCACAGTCTCGGCATAAAGGCGGGAATATTAGTAAAACCG
>URZD01000235.1 GCA_900552305.1 uncultured Eubacteriales bacterium | reverse complement strand
ATTATATAAAAACGAGCCTATAAACGCATCCCCCGCACCTGTTGTATCCTTTGCATCAACCTTCCTTTGCGGAGCAAACGCTTCCGCACCGCGCGTGTACGCGTACGCACCGCTCGCACCGCAGGTACACAGCACAACCGATGCGCTTTTCAAAAGCGACCTACATCCCTCGGCAATGTCCGTGCAGCCTGTGACAATCTCCGTTTCCTCATCAGACAGCTTGATTATATCTGCCATAGGCAAAAACTCGTCTATTGCCGCCTTCAAGTCCTCCTTGCTGCGCCAAAGCGGCAGTCTTACGTTCGGGTCAAAGCAGATAATCGCACCCTTGCCGCGCGCATACTCAATCGCCCTTTTATGCGCCGCCTTCATCGGAAAATCGCCCAACGAAACCGAACAGAAATGAAGCGCATAACAGCTTTCAAATGTCCCCTCACCGATATTTTCCGCGGTGTACAGCATATCCGCCGACGGATTTCTGTAAAAAGAAAACGTCCTGTCTCCGTCACTGCCCAAGCTCACAAACGCGAGCGCGGTATTTGCCGCCTTTGTAAATTCCAAATAGTCAAGTCCTATATTGAACGCTTTCAGCTCGTCCGCAATTTTATGACCGAACGGGTCATCGCCAAGCTGTGTAATCAGCTGCGTCTTTCCGCCCAGCTTTGCAAACGCGCCAAGCACATTTGCGGGCGCGCCGCCGGTTTTCGGCGAAAACGACCTGACCTCCGAAAAGTCACAACCCTTGTCGCTCGGTATAAAATCGATAAGTGCCTCACCTATTGCAAATAATGTATCCTTCAAAACAAATTCCTCCTTTTGTTTCGGTTTGATATATGTTGCTTTTTTACGGTCTTATTATTATTTTGCCCTTTCTCCGCAAGGCGCTGTCGGCTAAAATTTCCGGCAGCCTTTCCAGCTCCGCAACCTCGCAAACCATTGTCCTTACGTCAATTCGGCGCGAATCAATCAACTCCGTCGCTTTTTGCTGAGTATACGGATTTATGTAAGACGCTTTTATTTCAAGCTCCTTTTTGAAAATATCAAAAGGCTTTATGCCAACGGTTTCGTCCGGCGCGGTAAGTCCGAAAAACATTACGATTGCCTTTTTCCCCGCAAGCTCCAACGCCTGCTTCATCGTTTCGGGACGTCCGACACACTCGATCACCTTCGTGACGCGCTCTATGCCGTTTTTTCCCAAAACCGCTTTCACATCCTCCTCGAACGGATTTATGCACAGCTGTGCGCCGACGCTTTCGGCAAGAATCCGTTTTTCTTTTTCAGGCTCGACCGCTATCAGTCTTGCCGCTCCGGAAATTTTTGAAAGCTGCAGCATTATTAGCCCTATCATACCGCATCCTATTACCACAACAGTATCATCCGTTTTTATATCACACAGCTCGATTCCGTGTATGCAGCACGAAACCGGCTCTGCCATAGCAGCCTCCTCAAAAGATGTCGTGTCCGCAATTTTATATACCTGACTTTGAGGAACAGCGCAGTATTCCTCAAACCCGCCGTTTACGGTTGTGCCTATTCCTATCATATTTTCGCAAAAATGCCCCATAGCATTTCTGCAATAATAGCAGCTTCCGCACAGCTTATTCGGGTCAATGCACACTCTGTCCCCCACCTTAATTTCTGTCACGCCTTCGCCAACCTCCGTTACAATCCCGGAAAATTCGTGACCCAGCACCGTTCCGCGCGGGGTTTTTGCCGCTCCTTCATCGCCCTCATATATATGAATATCCGTGCCGCATATTCCGCACGCCATAACCTTGATAACAACCTCACCGTTTTTTGCCTTGGGCATCTCTATGTTTTCAATTCTCAAATCATGCTTTCCGTAAAAAACCGCAGCCTTCATTATGATATACTTCCTTTCTCCCGTGTAGCTTTGTTTATAACGCGCACTGTACGGCACACCGTTTTTCAAAATAAAAGGTATTCTTAAATCCCATATCCTTCAGTCTTTCGCAGAGCGTCTCAAAAGCGTTTGCGCAGTTATCCGCAATATGCGCATCAGACGCGGTGGTTATCAGATACCCTCCCATTTCAGCGTATCTTTTTATAATCCACTCCTCCGGCAAAAATTCGCAGTATCCGCTCCTGTCATATACACACGAAGTATTGACTTCAAGTGCAATTCCGTGTTCAATAATAAACCTTAAAATTTCTTCTATTTTATCCTTAAAAGCTCTGCAATCAATATCAAGCATATACCTGCCGTTAATATACCTGAGCGGGCAGGTCAGATGTGCAAGAACATCAATATCGCAGAATTTGAGCATTTGCAGTATATCATCAAAATATCTGTCAAGATATTTCGCCGCCGTTTCCGCCCCCATTGCGGCAAAGTCAATCTTTGAATAAGGCTCTGTGTAATCTCCGTATCTAACCGCATGAACAGAGCCTATCACCACATCAAAATCGTAATCATTCAGCAGCCGCTCCGTCACCTCGGGGTGCCAGAACGCCTCACCCATTTCAATCCCTTTTAAAACGCGCAGTCCCGTTTTTGCTTCCGCATCCTGCGCATCAGCAAGACTTTTCTTTATTAGCAAATCCAAATCCACTGTATCACAGTATTCTATATCACAGTGATCTGTAACCGCAAATCCGCCGAGCCGCCTGCCCGCC
>URZD01000234.1 GCA_900552305.1 uncultured Eubacteriales bacterium | reverse complement strand
AAACGGTGGCGGACAAGGCTGCCGAAGCGGCAGAGCCGACTGCGGAAATTCCCGAATCGGAAATCACGGAATATGATATGAATGAGGAAAACGGCATTGCGCTGTTTGAGGCGGCAACGGTACTCGGCAATACGGTCGGCGAAAACATAACCGATGAATTTAAGGGTACGGATTATCTTTATTCGGCAACCAATGTCGAGACGGCAGGCTCCGACAAATACCCGATGAATGTGGAGGGGTTCGGCGATACGTCCACTCTGTGGCTCAAAACGGTAAGACAGGCGGCGGACATTGTTTACCGTGCGGAAAACGGAAAAATGTTCACGAATGTTTATCTTGAGGTATCGGGCAACGTCAATAAGGACAGCTACATATGGCCGAAGATTGAATACTCGGCGGACGGAAACGCATGGAATACGCTTGTTGACAGCTTTCAGGGGTGGGACCCGACTCAAAACGGATGGAACCGTACGGATAATGCAAGCTCGGGTAACGGTTGGCAAAAGGTGGGCGCAATAGAGAAGGCGCTGCCCGAAAATGCGGTATACATCAGGGTTTCTCTTGAGCCGGACAGCGCAAAACCTGCAAAGGACAGCTTTTTGTTTAGAAAGGTCAAATTAGAGGTCGAAAAGGTTGGTACGGTTTCGGAGGAAAACTATACCGAGAAATTTGAAAACCTCAATTTTACCGACAAATGCGACGGAATTTCGGCAGAAAACGGAGTATTCAAGGCTGCAAGCGAATCGAGCCTTGTGTACAAGGCAGCAAACGGCAGAGCAATAAAGAATATCTCGGTTTCGGCGGCGGGAATATCGGATTACGGCGCGGTACGCGTGTATGCGGCAGACCGTGAGGGAATCAAAAAGGATATAACCTCGGAAATGACTGTGACGGAGAGCGGCGGCACGTATACCTTCGCGGGCAGCCTTCCGTCCTGGGCGAAAAGCGTTGAACTGCACAATACCGAGGAGCTGAGCTATACGGCTATTTCAATCTCAACGGCGGCGGCGGAAGGCTTTGACTGGCTCTACGCCGCGAGCAGTGCGACCTTTACGGAGGACGCGGAAAAGCTCCGTGCGGAGGTGACGGTCGCAAACGAGGCGCAGACGGCACAAAGCGCGGGCGCGTACCTTGTAATCTATGACGGCGGAACGCCGAAAAAAATCGTTAGGGACACAAAGAGCATAGCGGCGGGCGGCTCCGAAAGCCTGTGTGCGGAGGTTGAAAAATCGTATCTCACGGACAGAGCATACGTGATTTTGTATGTGATAACCGATTTGAAAACGGGCGTTATGATTTGTGACGAATCGGTTTACAAACCCGAAAACCGCGGCTCGGAGGTCGCGGTTGACGCGGAGGAAACGACGGGCTACGCACCGAGCGGATATGTGTCCGATATAAAGAACTCGGCAATCTCGGTCTTCGGCAAAATGCCGAACGAAGAAAGGGCGAAAAAGGTGCTGCTTACGGTGCTCAATCCCGGTTACACGGCGGAGAACGCGGACAGCGCCGAGACTGACGCGGCGGTAAACACGATGCTTGCGGCAACGGCGGATGAGAACGGAGTCTACAGCGCGGCGCTGAGACTGCGTGACGCAAAAACCGATACATACAGGATTCTGGCAAGCACAAAGGCGCACGCGGGCAGCGAATATACCGATATAAAATACACGCGCGCGGAGGATATGGGTCAGATTTGGTCGGATATAGCCGCGGCAATGAAGAACGGCAAAGGAGACGAGCTTGAAGGACTGCTCGAAAAGCAAATATGGATAATGCTCGGCGTACGCTCTGCGGAGCTTGGCGGAATCGACGCGGCAGGGGTGTGCCGACTGATTGACGGCTCGCCGATAAGCGGCGTTGAGCCGACCCCCGACAGCATAAAATACGCAATCGAAGGAAAAGCACTTGTGAAAATGCTCTCGGACGGCAAAGCGGCGGAGCTGATAAAAAAGGCGGCGGCGGACAGCGTTGCGGCGGACATAATAAGCGGCGGCAATGCGGACGCGGTTCCGTATAAGGTGTTCGGCGGCAGCTCGGACACGGTTATTGCGGCAGTTGCGGCTGCGCTTGACGGAAAAAGCTATTCGGACGTCAAGGCATTTCGCGACAGCTTTGCCACAACGGTTTTAAGCGTTTCAATCGTAAAGGCGCAGAATAACCTCGGCGTAAGAAAGGCTATGCAGGATTATTCAAGCCTGTTCACAACCGATTATTCACAAAAATATGCGGCGCTCGGCAATACAAAACGCGCTAAGGCAGAAAGCGCGCTCCGGGAGTCGGTAAGCAAAAACCCGCTTAAAAACGTGAATGACGCGGCGGAGCGGTTTTTGAAGTGTATTAAGGCGCAGTCGGACAGCGGCTCGTCGGGCGGAGGAACGTCCGGCGGCTCGGGCGGAAGCTCCGGCGGCAGCGGCGGCGGGGTACGCACCTCGGTTTCTGCATCGGCTGATTTGGTACAGAGTACCGCGGGGAACACTGCGGCGGCAGGAACAGAGCCGTTTATCGACATAAGCGATGTACCGTGGGCAAGAGAGAGCATACTTGCTCTTGAAAAGCGCGGCATTGTTGCGGGACGTGAGAAGATGCGCTTTGAGCCGAACGCAAACATAACCCGCGAGGAGTTTGTAAAAATACTGGTTGCGGCGCTTGACATAAGTGCGGACGACACGTCAAAGAGCTTTGACGATGTGGCGGACG
>URZD01000233.1 GCA_900552305.1 uncultured Eubacteriales bacterium | reverse complement strand
AAAAGCCGCACCGAAAAAATTTTGGAATGAGAGACTTTTTATGATTGAATTTAAAAATGTCACAAAGACATATGAAGATACCGGCGTTATGGCGCTGAATGACGTTTCGTTTTTTATCGACAAGGGCGAATTTGTATTTCTTGTCGGACCGTCGGGCGCAGGCAAATCCACGCTTACAAAGCTGATTATAAATGAAGAAAAAGCAAACGAGGGTGAAATCCGCGTCAACGGGTTTGAACTTTCAACGCTCCCGAAAAAGAAGGTGCCGTACCTCAGGCGCAGTATAGGAATGGTGTTTCAGGACTTCCGCCTTCTTCCCAACAAGACGGTTTTTGAAAATGTCGCGTTTGCCATGCAGGTTATCGGTGCGTCACGCGGCGAGATTCGGCGCAGCGTGCCAAACGTACTTTCGCTTGTCGGGCTTGCTCACAAGGCAAAGATGAAGCCGGGACAGCTGTCGGGCGGCGAGCAGCAGAGGGTATCCCTTGCGCGCGCACTGGTGAACAAACCGCCGGTGATTATCGCGGACGAGCCGACCGGAAACCTTGACCCGGACACGGCTTGCGAGATTATGCAGCTTTTAAGCGACATTAACAAACGCGGAACGACCATGATTGTCGCAACGCACGCAAAAAATTTCGTTGATGAAATGCACAAAAGAGTGCTTGCCATAGAGGACGGCGTTCTTGTGAGAGACGAGAAAGAGGGAACATACGGCTATGATATTTAGAAATTTGAGATATTTTTTCTCACAGGGCATACGCGGACTTGTGTCAAACAGCCTTATGACACTTGCCTCGGTGGGAATCGTCATCGCGAGCCTTGTGCTGTTCGGCACGTTCGTACTCCTTGGAATGAACCTCAACTACATAGGCGAGCAGATTAAGGAGCAGTGCGAAATCAACGTCTATCTGCCGCGGGATATGAGCCGCGACGATGTACGCAAAATCGGCAGCGAGCTTGCAAAGATAAAATACGTCAAGGAGGCGCAGCTTTACACCAAGGAGGAGCGCTTTAATAACTTTAAGGACAGCAGCTATGAAGAGCAGGCGGACGTTATCGATATGCTGGAACAGGATAACCCGCTCAGAGATTCGTATATTCTTGTGCTGGAGGACGTGAGCCGTGCAAATGAGGTTGCCGCCGCTGCGGGAAAAATCGACGGCGTGGAGGAGGTCGTGAACAGTCAGCACCTTATCCAACGGATAATCACGCTGACAAACGCGATAAGGCACATAAGCATATGGCTGATACTGTTTTTGGCGGTTGTGTCGGTATTCATTATATCCAACACGATAAAGCTCGGAATGTTCTCGCGGCGCAAAGAAATAAATATAATGAAGTTTGTCGGCGCGACAAACTGGTTTATACGCTGGCCGTTCATCATCGAGGGAATGTTCCTCGGTATTATCGGCGCGCTGATTGCGTCGGGAATCGTCCTTCTCGGCTACGAATCGATTTACAAGGGTATGCAGGACTTTATGGGAAATATACGTTTTCTGGAGCTTTACGAGGTTTCGGGAGCGGTTGTTTTGGGCTTCCTCATCATGGGCGTCGGAATGGGCATGATAGGCAGCGCCATGTCAATCAGAAAGCACCTGCACGTTTAGGATTTTAATACGGTGAAAGCGGAAATCCGCCTTTTATATGCGGAGTTTGGGATTTCCCCTTTCGGTAAGGAGACTGGTATAATGAACAGGAAAACGCTAAAAATAGTTTCGGCAATTATCGCAGGGATATTTATATTCGGACTTTTTACGTCCGTAATATTTGAGCTTGCGTACGCGGAAACCTCGGTCCAGCAAAAGCTGAACGAGGCGCAGAAAAAGAAGAAGGATGCGCAGAGCAAGCTGAACAACGCAAAGCAGCAAAAGACGAAATCGCTTGCCGAAAAGGAAAGACTTGAAAACGAGGCGGTCAGCCTTCAGGCGAAAATCGACTCTCTTGAAAAACAGGTTGAGTCAACAAAGAGGAGTCTGAACGAGGAGGAGCAAAAGCTTGCGGACGCGACCGAGAAGGCTGAAACTCAGTATCGGACGTTTCAGGAGCGTTTCCGCGTGATGTGCGAGCAGGGTAATGCAAGTTATCTTGATATGCTGCTTTCGTCAAAGAGCTTTAAGGACTTTGTGGACAAGGCAGAAATTATAAAGGAAATTGCGGCGTATGACAAGGGCGTCTTCGACAGAATGGAAGAGTCGCGCAAAGAAATCGAGCAGTCGCGGAATGAGATAAAAAATCTGAAGGACAAGCAAGAGGGCGCGCTGACAGGACTGGAACAGAAGCGCACCGCACTGAAGGCAAAACAGCAGCAGCAGGCTGACTACATAAAGTCGCTCGAGAGCGACGCGGCGGCATACCAAAAGGTGATCGATGATGAGGACAGGGCTATGGAGGCACTGAAGGCGCAGATAGCAAGCTCGCTCAGCAAAAGCACCGGCGTCGGTCGCGCATATGTTGGCGGCGAGTTCCTCTGGCCTACGCCGAGCTGCTATACGGTAACATCGTCATTCTCACCGCGCAGAAAGAATCCGGTTTCGGGCATTTACAAAAGGCATACAGGCACTGACATCGGCGCAAGATACGGTGCGTCTGTCGTTGCGGCGAACTCCGGAACGGTTACGCTTGCGGGGTGGAACTCCGGCTATGGCAACTGCGTAATAATCGACCACGGCGGCGGCAGAGCCACGCTCTACGGACATCTCAGCTC
>URZD01000232.1 GCA_900552305.1 uncultured Eubacteriales bacterium | reverse complement strand
GTCGCTTGTGCTGATTTATCTGCTTGCGTCGGTTACCTCATTTGCAAGAGCAAAAAGCTTGCAAATATGGGCGGTATATTTTGCGTTTATGATGTTCTACTTTGTAATAATCAACACGGTAAAAACAAAAAAGCAGTTTTTCAATCTGCTCACGGTTTTTGCTCTTTCCGGATTTTGCGTGTGTCTTTACGGAATACTCCAGTACATCTTCGGCTGGAACATAAACCAGGCGTGGATTGACGAGGAGATGTTCGAGGACATCAAAATGCGAATCTACTCAACTCTAGAAAACCCCAACGTACTGGGCGAATATATCCTTCTTGTCCTTCCTGTGACAATCAGCCTTATGTGGACAAGAAAGGGCGCGCTTGCAAAAATCGTATATGCGGCGCTTTCGGTTGTGATGTTCGGCGCGCTGATACTTACATTCTCGCGCGGGTGCTGGGTCGGAATAATGTTTTCCGCCGCGGTATTCATCACATTTGCCGCGGGCAAGCTGTGGGGGCTTGCACTCATTGCGCTGCCTGTTATTCCCATGGTTTTGCCGAAAAGCATTATCAACCGCTTTACAAGCATCGGAAACATGAAGGACTCATCCACATCCTACCGTGTTTACATCTGGATGGGAACTCTGCTTATGCTGAAGGATTTCTGGCTCTCCGGCATAGGTCCCGGAACGGAGGCGTTTACGCAGGTTTATCCGTTCTATTCATACAACGCAATAGTTGCTCCTCATTCGCATAATATGTTTCTTCAGATTATCGTCGAGTCGGGCGCAGCGGGAATATTCACTTTCCTTTTGATGATATTTATTCTTATGAAAAACATGGTTGTCGGCTATACAAAGGGCGGAAAGGGTGCGCCGCTTTCGACCGCGTTGGTCGGTATCGCGGCAGGTCTGATCGGTTTTCTTGTACAGGGAATGTTTGACAACTGCTTCTATAACTACAGAGTATTTATGATTTTTTGGTGCATGGCTGCGCTCGGTATGTGCGCGGTCGGCATCGCCAAAAAGGAGGCTGAGATTCAGAATGTCTGAAAAAATAAGAGTCATACAGGTTTCGTCCGACACCAATATCGGCGGCGCGGGAAAATGTATACTGACATATCTTGCTCACCGCAGCAAGTCGGATTTCGAGGTTGCCGCCGCAGTTCCGGAGGGCAGCCTTTTGACGCCGCTCATATCGGAGCTTGGCGTTCCCGTGTTCGAGGTTGACGCCATGCGCGACAAGTCGTTTGACACTGCGGCGGTAAAAAAGCTGCTTGAAATCTTTAAAAAATTCAAGCCGGACATAGTTCATGCTCACGCGAGTATGTCGGCGCGGATTGCCGCACGAATCTACGGCGCAAAGGTCGTTTATACGCGGCACAGCGTATTTCCGCCGTCAAAGCGGCTTACGCGGTTTCCGGGCAAAATGCTGTCAGGACTTGCCAACAACTCCACCGCTGACAGGATTATAGCGGTTGCCGACGCGGCAAAGGACAATATAACCGCAATAGGCGTTTCGGAAAAGAAGATTTCGGTTATTCTGAACGGTGTTGAGCCGCTCAGACAGTATTCGCAGTCCGAAATCAAGGACGTGAAGTCGGATTTCGGAATCCCTGACGGAGTGCCGTGCATTACAATCTGCGCAAGGCTCACCGAGGTCAAGGGACACAAGTATTTTGTTGACGCGGCAAAAATTCTGAAGGACAGCGGCACAGACGCGCGGTTCCTTATAGCCGGTACCGGCGGCGGGGCGGAAAACCTGCGCAGGCAGATAACCTCGCTCGGTCTTGACGGATATGTAAAGCTGCTCGGATTTTTGAATGATGTCGAGCCGCTTATGAACATCACGGATATACAGGCAAACTGCTCGTTCGGCACGGAGGCGACAAGTCTTGCGTTGCTTGAAGGAATGAGCCTCGGCAAACCTGCCGTTGTCACCGACTTCGGCGGCAATCCCGGAGTAATACGCGACGGCATAAACGGCTTTGTCGTTCCGACACACTCGGCGGAGGCTTTGGCGGAAAAGCTTAAAATGCTGCTGACCGATTCGGCGCTTTACAAAAGAATGTGCGAAAACAGCCTTGAAATATTCAAGCAGACCTTTACGGCGGAGAAATATGCCGAAAACATAGAAAAAATCTATCACGAACTTGGAGGTAAAAAGTAATGAATAAACCGAAATTTAACTTTATTGACGCGCTTATAATACTTGCGGCGGTGCTTGTCATCTGCGCCGGGGTACTGTTTTTAAACGGCAGACGCGCGGCGGCGGGCGGCTCGGCTCCCGTGGGCGTTGAGTACAAAATCCAGCTTACGCAAATACGCAAGCCGCTTGCGGACGCATTTACCGCAGCCATGAAAAACGGCGAAACGGTTTATGTCAGCGATAAGGAGCGCGCGGCGGCGACACTTGCCGACGTTGAGGTAGGTCCCGCAAGAAAGATTACGACCGACACCTCGGACGGCAGAACGTACTGGGCAGAGATTGACGGGTATTACGACGTAGTTCTCACACTCCGCTCCGAAGGCAGCGATACCGATTCGCAGATAAATGCGGGCAGCGTCCCAATACGCGTGGGCGAAGAAATGGCGGTCAAGGGCAAGGGCATTGCCGGCTATGGCTTTGTTACCAACCTTGAGCTTGTGAAATAAGGAGGACTGACAAATGTTTATAAATAAAGAAGGTAAACTTTTCGGCAGGGTTAGCATAATAGATATTTTAGTGATTTTGGTTATCGCGGTTGCGGCTTTCGGCATTTATGCCCGCCTTGCCGCTCCGAACGAAAAGGTTTCGACTGCATCACAGACCATTGAATACAAAATACTGGTACGCGAGGTACGGCAGGGGA
>URZD01000231.1 GCA_900552305.1 uncultured Eubacteriales bacterium | reverse complement strand
AGGTATTCCATGGCTGCCGGAGGTAAAGTCGATTCCTTTAAGGCTGTACACCGTCAGCAGTCCGATTACCGCGGGCGGTATCAGCGGCGTCAGCTCGTCAATCATTTTCGGATGCTTTTTGCCGTTCCGAAACAGAATCGGCGGCAAAAACCGCATTGTCCAGCTCCCGACCGCAAGGGCAAGCACCGTTATAATTATCTGAAATGTATTAAGTTTCACAGCTCAACCCTCCTTAGCGGAATAAGCACCGCAAGTATCATAACAAGCGCGGGCGCAACAAGTCCGTCCCTGCCGAAAATCAGCAGTGCGGCAGTCGTACACAGCACCCCGATAAGTCCGCATATGCGCGAACGTCTGTCGCGCATCAGGTCTACAAATATTGCGATATACATCGCGGTAAGAGTAAAATCCAGTCCCGCCATATCGAGTTTTACCATAGCTCCGAACAGTCCGCCGAGCAAAGTTCCGACCACCCAGTACAGATAGTCGAGCATACATACCCAAAAATAAAACGCGCCGCTTTTCACGCCCTGCGGCGGGTCAACCGTTGCGGCAACCGCAAAACTCTCGTCGCTCAACGAAAAGAACAAAAACGGCCGCACCTTTCCCGTATCGGCAAACCGCGACAACATTCCGACGCTGCAAAAAAGATACCTCGCGTTGACCGAAAGTCCCAAAAGCAGCGCGCTCAGCGGGTCAAACCCTGTCGTGAACAAATCCACCGCGGCATATTGCAGGCTGCCGCCGTATACAAGCGCACTTAAAGCCACCGCAAGAACGGGGTTATATCCCTTCGACTGCATTATTATTCCGTAGGCAAACGACAGCACCAGATACGCCGCCATTATCGGTACCGTATGCGGAAACGCCGCACGAAAAGCCTTCAGCTGATTTGATTTACTCATGATATGTCTACCCCTTGAAAAGTTCTTATTTTATTGCTTTGGCGCATGGACGCTGCCCGAAGGAGCTATCCGAATCCGACATCGCCGCGCATTTCCCGCAAGGCTGCGCCGCTTTCCGGATAAATTATTCCGCACCATGCCGCACAGCCGCACGATTTGCCGCTTTGTTTCTCCGCGCATTTCCCGCAAGGCTGCGCCGCTTTCCGGATAAATTATTCCGCACCATGCCGCACAGCCGCACGATTTGCCGCTTTGTTTCTCCGCGCGCTGCACGCTATTTTTCGCTGTGGCGCTTTATAAACCTTATCGCCCGCTGCCAGTCCTCGCGGCTGAAATAGTGCAGTCCCGTCCTTATATGATAGCCGATAGAGCCTTCGTGATACTCCTCGCCTGTTTTCGGAAGTCTGTCCTCACACACCAAGCCTTGTTTTCCGTATTTTTCATAAGCCGCGCTTGCCGCCGCGCACGCCAAGAACTCGGACTCGGTGTCTGCCCACGAATCCTCCTCCGTGCTCGCAACATACACATATCTCGGCGCGATTGACGCAATCAGCCAGTGCTGGTCAAACGGCATGGAATACTCATTTTTCACATATTTTTGATAGCCTTCGCAAAACCAATACGAGTAGGTACGGCATATGCACTCGATTGTCTCGCCGCCCTTGCCGCGTGAAATCGCCGCGCCGCTGCACCCCGAATCGTTGGAATACGCGCCGCAAAACCGCTTATCGGTTGCCGCCGCAACCAACGCAGTCTTGCCAAGTCGTGAATGACCGCACACGAAACCAGCACTCAAATCGAGGTTGTCCAGCGTTTCCGCATAGTCCATTGCCCGCTGCGCCGCCCATGCCCACATGGCAATTTTGCCCGCGGAGCTTTTTGACCGTTTGCCGTCCTTGTAAAGCACACCCGCAAGACCGTCCGTAAAATCGGCGTTATCCTTTGTTACGTCCTCGTAACAGAACGAAATCACCGCAAAGCCGCTGTCGATTATCTCCTCTGTCGGAATATACCTGTCGGGAACGCAGTCGCGGAAATTCACGCATACAAAAAACGGATGCTTACCGCCCGCGGTCGGGACCGACACATATATCGGAAACGTAAATTCGCCGCCGCAGAGCCGCACGGTAACGTCAACGCGGCTCGATGAAGCCTTTCCCGCACAGAATGACCGAATAAAATTTTCATGCACAGTATAGCTTATTTCATCCGGTGCGGGCGGCATATGTCCGTACTCCTCCTCCAGTAAAACGTCGAGCATTTCCTCCCCTGTGCGCAGCGGCGGGAGCTTTCTTTCGTCCAAAAGACTGTCAAGCATTTTTTCTACCTCCGAAAAATTTTTATACAATCGGTATTCTCATACCCTTTTATTCCACATAATACTACCACAAAATCCGATGTTTGTCCAGCGCGGAATTTACGCTCTGCCCATATATTAAAAATCATACATTTTTGTAAATATAAAATCTTATGCACAGCCGAAATACGGCGGAATCATGCCCCTTCGGGCGGATTTTGGTTAGCCGCCCGCGCGACACAGGCTATCGGTTTCAAATCCCGTGCGGCTATACAAAAAGCGCAGCTGTTCCGCGTTTTGCGGAACAGCTGCGCTTTTCTTTTTCTGCATGACCAAGCCATGCACTGTCTGCATTATTTAAAAATCCATCGGCAGCTCGTTTCCCGATGTTTTCGGCTGCTGTGTGTTTTCCGAGCCTGCCGCGGGTTTCGGCGTTACAGGCTGCGCAGGTTGCTGAACAGGCTGCTGTGCCGGCTGCTGAACGGGTTGCTGTGCAGGCTGTTGTACCGGTTTATGAACAGGCTGTTTGCTCTTACCTGAATTTGTACCCTGACTTCCGCGGTGTATCGGATTCTGCTGCACCGGGTTAAGCGGAGCCCGAGCCTTTTGCTGCGGCTCGGCCTTGCCCGGGCGGGACCACATGAGTGTTG
>URZD01000230.1 GCA_900552305.1 uncultured Eubacteriales bacterium | reverse complement strand
GTCCGTTTTCAAACATCTCGTGAATGTGGCGCGGTATTTCCTTGTTGCTGCGGCTGTAATATGCGCTGTCAAAGTACACCCGCCTGTCCTCAAGCACTTTAAGCAGCTTGTTCATCTGCAGGTTGTGCAGTTCGCCTATCTCGTCAATAAACAAAACCCCGCCGTGCGCGCGCGTCACAGCGCCCTCCTTAGGCTGCGGCACTCCCGCGGGACCGTACGCGCCCGCCCCCTGATAAATCGGGTCATGTACCGAGCCGATAAGAGGATCGGCTATGCTGCGCTCGTCAAACTGCATCGTTGTCGCGTCCACCTCCACAAATTTTGCATCGCGCGAAAAGGGGGATATATCCTTCTTTTTTGCTTCGTCAAGTACCACTCGCGACGCGGCGGTTTTGCCGACCCCCGGGGGTCCGTATATCAGAACGTGCTGCGGGTTTTCGCCGCACAGCGCGGCGCGCAAGGCTTTTATCCCTTCCTCCTGCCCGACAATTTCCCGCACAGACGAGGGGCGCGTTTTCTCGGTCAGCGGCACGGTGAGCTTTATATTGTTCAGCTTTTTCAGCCGCTCCAACTCACGTGTGCTTTCCTTATATATAGAGCTTTTGTCCGAATAGCGGCCTTTGAGCATGGATAAAAAATACACGCCTATAACCACGGTAAAACAAAGCTGAGTTATTGCCATAACGGTTTCAAACATTATTTCTCCGACCCTTCCTAAAAATGATTTTATTCATTTGTATTATGTGCCGTTTTGTGGTATTTTTTGTTTGGAAATTATTGCTTTTTGGACTGATAACAAACGATAAAAAATTTTATTTACAAAGCCGATTTTCTGTGCTGCAATATTCAGTAATAATTCGGACTTACGAAGGAATCGGAATAAACATTGTGCAGATTATGGAATACTATAAAAACAAGCGGCGGAAAAAAACTCGCGGCAGAGGTATTGTCACAAAAATTATAAAACTTTTTTAAGTTATCGCTTAAACGGTAACCGCTGCGTTCCGAATAATACCATGATAATAACAAAACGGGATGTAAAGGTCTTTTTCGCATTCCGAATCAAGAAGCCAAAAACCGCTTTACATCCCTGTTTTTTTAGTTTTTTTGTATTCTCCCCGCCGCAGCGGCGGCTATACTGTCGCTTATGCGTGGAACGCGTTGTCCCAATCCTTAAGGAATCTTTCAATTCCCGCGTCAGTCAGCGGATGATGAATCATCTGCATAAGCACCTTGTAGGGGATTGTGGCGATGTCCGCACCGCGGCGCGCCGCCTCTACCGCATGAATCGGGTTTCTTATGCTTGCCGCGATTATCTCGGTTTCAATTCCGTGTACCTCGAATATCTCGGAAATGTCGCTTATAAGGTTTATGCCGTCCGCGTCAATATCGTCAAGTCTGCCCACAAACGGACTTACATAGCTTGCGCCGGCACGCGCCGCAAGCAGCGCCTGTGCTGCCGAGAAAACAAGCGTTACGTTTGTTTTTATGCCCTTTTGATGAAGAATCTTAACCGCTGCAAGTCCGTTTTCGGTCATCGGAATCTTGATAACAAGGTTATCGGACTTGATTTTTTCGCGAAGCGAAAGCGCCTCCTCAACCATTTTGTCTGTTTCAAGGCTAATAACCTCCGCAGAAATCGGTCCGTCAACAATGGTCGTAATCTCGTTTACCACCTCAATAAAATCTCTGCCTTCTTTTGCAACAAGGCTTGGGTTGGTGGTAACGCCGCATATAATGCCCATTTCAGCCGCGCGGCGTATCTCGTCAGTGTTTGCAGTATCAATAAAAATTTTCATTTTTGTCACCGTCCTGTTATTTCTTGTTTCTTTAATTGTATTCCATTATACTAAAAAAATCTTCATATAAGTTCATAATTTTATTGCAAAATATCCGATTTTGATTGACATAGCTGAAATTATGAAATATACTTAGAATATAAGAAGGACGGTGACAGGTTTGAAAAACACGGCAGATGGCGAATACAAACGGATTTTGGTTGAGGATATGCAGAACAGCCGCGAAAAGCTGCTGATAAGAAAAAAACGGCTGAAAAATTACGATATGCACTGGCATGACTGCTTTGAAATCGAGCTTATTTTAAGCAACACCGCAACGCAGGTACTCAACGGCAGGCAATATGCCCTGTCGCCGGGGGATATTTACCTTTTGAATCCGACAGATTTTCACAGCGTCCAAAGCAACGGTGCGGAGGTCTATAATATCATGTTCAGCGAAAACCTGCTTGACGACAAGCTGCTTGAGAGTATCCTCAGCGTTGGCAAAAATATGATTTTTCACCTTGAAAAGGACGAGTTTCGCTATGCGGAATCCATTATGCGGCAAATGTATGCGGAGTTTGAAAACAAAAAGCCGATGTCCGATGTGTACATAAAAAACCTTTTGGAGTGTCTTTTTATAATACTGCTCAGAAAATGCAGCTTTAAGTCCGCGCCTGACGCTGACGAAAAAACAGCGGGCGTGCGCCGCGCCCTGCTGTACCTCCACGGTCATTTCAGGGACAATCCGTCCATGCTCGACGCGGCAAAGGTGGCGGGGTTCAGCGCGAACTATTTCAGCGGGCTTTTTCACAGCGTTACCGGCATGACGTATAAAAAATACCTCAATCGCCTTAAACTGGAATACGCAAAAAAGCTGATTCTGTCAGGAAATATGTCAATGACCGAGATTTGCTTTGCATCAGGTTTCAATTCGCCGGCAAACTTCCTCCGCCTTTTCGGAAATACCTACGGAATGTCGCCGAGGACGATGCGGCGGCGCGGAGAAAACGCGCACACTGCCGCGGAGGATGAATAAAAACGGTGCAGCAAAGCGGCACGGCATTCAGCAAATGTCCGTTAAAGCTCTTATTT
>URZD01000229.1 GCA_900552305.1 uncultured Eubacteriales bacterium | reverse complement strand
CGCCAGCCGCTACCACGGCTGGCAGATACAAAAAAACGGAGTGACCGTGCAGGAGCGCGTTGAAAGCGTCCTCGGCGAGATAACGGGCGAAAAGGTGTCGGTCTGCGGCTGCAGCAGAACGGATGCGGGAGTCCACGCGCTGGAATATGTGTTCAGCTTTCGGAGCGGGACGCGGATTCCGCCGTCAAGACTTCCGTACGCGATGAACACGCATTTCCGTGACGATGACATAGCGGCGCTTTGCGCAGTACACACGGACGATGACTTTAACGCGAGATTTTCTTCAAAGGGCAAAAAATATATCTACAAAATTTGGAATTCCAACCTACAAAATCCATTTACATCAAAGTATAGCTGGTATGTACCCTACAAACTGGATATTGACGGTATGAAACGCGCGGCGGAGCATTTTTGCGGCACGCACGATTTTTCCTCGTTCATGGCGGCGGGCGGCTCGCAGAAAACGACCGTGCGCACAGTCCGCGACTGTACGGTGAAACGCAGCGCGGAGTGGAGCAGCCAGATAGAAATCGAGGTCGAGGCGGACGCGTTTTTATATAACATGGTGCGGATAATTGCGGGAACTCTTGCCGAGGTCGGCACCGGTCGGATTTGTGCGGAGGATATACCGCGGATAATCGAATCGTGCGACAGGCGCGCGGCGGGCATGACGGCTCCGCCGGAGGGACTGTTTTTGAAAAAGGTTTTTTACGAAAAAGGCACGGTAGACGGACTTTGGGAACAGGCATAGGATAAAGGGGGCGGCAAACGGTGATAAACAAAAAAAGGCTTGTTGCGGTGATTGCGGCTTTGGCGGCGGTGGTCGCGGCAGTGTTCACAAGCGCGGCAATACGCAGTTTTTTTCTTGACGATGAGATTAAGGACATAAAATCCAAGACGGGTATCGGCTACAGTACCGAAAGCTACGGCAACGAAATACTCCTTGTCAACAACGAGGGCGTAAGAGCCATGAGCCGCGCGGGAAAAGAGGAGTGGAGCATTGCGTTTGCCTCCACCTCGCCGAGCGTCAGAGTGAGGAACAAATACATAATGCTCGCCGACGTAAACGGAAAAAACCTCGCGCTCTACAGGGGCGACAAGCTCATAACAAAAATCAAGACGGAAAAGGAAATAATCGCCGCGTCAATGAACAAAAACGGCTATATCGCCGCGGCGACAGACGAGCTTGGCTACAAGGGCATGGTCGCGGTATTCGACAGGAGCGGAAAAGAGATTTACCGCTGGCACAGCGGCAGCGGCTATATCGGCGGAATCGATTTGTCGCCTCGCGGCAGGCTTGCGGTGCTTCAGATTATGACCGACAAGGATAAGGTCTATACAAAGGTTTTGGAAATGGATATAAGAAACAACAAAGAGGCAAGAACGCTGACCGAGATAGACGGAATTGCGCTCGAGGCTCGGTACAGGGATAATTCAAGCCTTACGGTTGTTGCGGACAGCGCGGTATTTAACCTCAAAAGCGGCGGAAAGGTAAAAGGCAAAATCGACTTTGAGGGCAGAACGCCGAGCGGGTATAACATACAAAACGAAAACAATATGGTTTTCGCGTTTGAAAACAGGCTGAACAATACGATCCTGGAGATGTACTCATCAGGCGGCACGCTTAAGGGCAGCTTTGATTCGGGCGACGGGATAAAAGCGTTTGACGTGAGCGGCGAGTCGGTTATTGCGGCAAAGCCGCACGAGATAGTCACGGTAAGCTCGGCGGGCAAGCTGAAAAAAACGGTGCAGACGCACTACGACGTAAAAAACATGAAAATATTCCCGTCAAGGGATAAGGCGTTGGTAATAGGCGGCAGCAATGCCGAGATAATAAAAATAAGATAGGAGTGTTGCATATGCTTATTGATGTGCTTATGGTGCTGATTGTGGCGGCGTTTGCCGCGTACGGCTACAGGCGTGGTCTTATGCGCTCGTTTGCGGGAGTGGTTTCTTACCTGCTTTCGGCGGTGTTTGCGGCGGCGTTTCTCCCCGCGGTGTCGGGATATTTAAAGAAAACCGCCATGACGCAAAAAATCGCGGCGGCGGTAAACGAAAAATATGTGTCGGGCAGCCTTAGCGCGGCTGACGGCGGCGGACTTATCGCAAAATACATAAATAAGGCTGCGGAGGGCGCGGCTGACATAATATCGAATAACATAGCGGAGCTGATTGTGAGCGTAATCGCGTTCGTTGCGGTGCTTATACTGGCAAGGCTTGTGATAATGCTGCTCGGCAGGGTGTTCGGAGTGTTTCTGCATCTGCCGATAATAAAACAGGCGAACGGACTGGGCGGCGCGGCTCTGGGCGGACTGCTCGGAGTGCTTGTGCTTTATACGGCGTTCGCGTCGGTTGCGGCGTTTGTGCCGCTCGGAAACGGTTATATTGCAAAGGAGATTGAAAAATCGTCATTCGCAAAGGGAATGTACGAGGATAATGCACTTCTTAATATAATAGAATCAAAAACAGTCGGAGGTATAAATGAATAACGAATATGAGAAATTGAAAATCAGGGAGCTGCACGAGCTTGCAAAGGCGCGCGGAATAAAGAGCATTACAAAATATAAAAAGGAAGAGCTGATACGGCTGATAGGCGAGGCGGACGCGAAGGGGGCAGAGCCCGAGCCTGCCGCCGCGCCGACCACGGCGCGGAAAACCGCGGCGCAAAGCGGCGCTGCTCGCCGCACGGCGGACAAAGGCGCCGCCGCGCAGACGGAGGAGGAAGGCGCCGCGCCGCCGCGCAGAAGAACGGCGGGCGCAACGCGTACGACAGCTACAACAGGTACAACCCGCGCGGCACATACCGCGGGAACAGCGGACATGACGGGTACGGAAGGTGCGACCCATACAACCGGTGCAACCCGTACAGCAGGCTCGG
>URZD01000228.1 GCA_900552305.1 uncultured Eubacteriales bacterium | reverse complement strand
GGCGACAAACGTGTTTGCCGGCGCGGTAGTTCCAGTCGCAAAGCACAAATCAACCATATTCGGCGGCAGAAAAATCACAAAAGGCAAGCTCCGCGGCGTACTCAGCATGGGTATGTTCTGCTCGACAGATGAGCTTGGTCTTACTCCCGAGGGTACCGCGACAGGCATAATGATTCTGGACGAGGGAACTCCGATAGGTGTGGATATTTGCGAGGTTTTGGGACTTAACGAGGACGTTGTCGAGTTTGAGATAACCTCAAACCGCCCCGATTGCTTCAGCATAATCGGTCTTGCAAGGGAAACAGCCGCGACCTTTGACAGGGAGTTTCATATCCCCGACCCTTCAAAGTACCCGACAACCCCCGATAACGCGAACGATTACGCAAAGGTGGTTATAGAGGACTATGAGCTTTGCCCGAGGTACCTCGGCAAGGTTGTAAAAAATGTTAAAATCGGACCTTCGCCCGAGTGGATGCAAAGAAGGCTTAACGCTTGCGGCATACGCGCAATAAATAATATTGTCGATATAACAAATTATGTAATGCTTGAATACGGACAGCCTATGCACGCGTATGACCTTGACAACGTAAAGGGACATACAATAACCGTTCGCCGCGGCAGAGCGGGCGAGACGCTTAAAACGCTTGACGATCAGCCGCACGAGCTGAATCACGAGCTTATCGTCATATCCGATGCGGAGCGCGCAATCGGCGTTGCGGGTGTTATGGGCGGCGCAAACTCCGAGGTAACCGAGAATACCGTAAACATACTTTTTGAAGCGGCAACCTTCAAGGCGAGCACAGTCCGCCGCGGCGCAAAGGCTCTCGGTATGAGAACGGACGCGTCCGCACTGTTTGAAAAGGGACTTGACGTTTATAACCTGGACGGCGCAATCGACCGCGCGTGTCAGCTGATTACCGAAATGGGCGCGGGTGAGGTCATGAGCGGTACCGTTGAGGCTGCGGCGGAAATGCCAAAGCCGTTTACACTCCCGCTCGAGGCTGAAAAAATCAACAGCTTTTTGGGCATGAATATTCCCAAGGACGCGATGGTTGAAATCCTTAAAAAGCTTGAATTTGAGGTTGAAAACGATATAATCACCGTTCCGAGCTTTCGCCCGGACATAGAGTCAAGAGCTGACATTGCCGAGGAAATCGCGCGTATTTACGGCTATGACAAGATTCCGTCAACCCTTATGAAAGGCTCGATTACCGGCGGAGGAAAAACATACGTTCAAAAGCTGGAGGATAAGGTTAAGGAAATACTTGTTGCCTGCGGCTTGTACGAGATAATGACATATTCGTTTGTCGACCCCGCGGACAATAAGCTGCTTGAAATCCCGGAGGGGGATTCAAAGTATAATTTTGTGAAAATCCAAAATCCGCTGGGCGAGGAAAACAGCGTAATGAGAACAACCCTTCTTGCGTCGCTTATGGAGGTTTTAAAAACCAACTTCAACAAGCGCAACGCGGCGGCAAGCCTGTTTGAGCTTGGAAGGATTTATATACCCAAAGAGGGCAGCGAGCTGCCGGATGAAAGACTTACCGTTTCAATCGGTATGTACGGCGACTGCGATTTTTATAAGCTGAAGGGAATACTGGAAAGCCTTTTTGCGGAGCTTGGTATAAAGGGCGTAAAGTTTGTACAGAAGAAGGATAATCCGACCTTCCACCCGGGTCAGTGCGCGGAGCTTATGATTGACGGAAGGGTTATCGGCGTTATGGGTCAGATTCAGCCGAAGGTCGCAAGAAACTTCAAAATAGGCGCGCAGGTATTTGCGGCGGAGCTTGATTTTGCGGCGCTGGTTGACGCGGCGGATGCCGACAGGCATTATGTACAGCTGCCGAAATTCCCGGCAACAACGCGTGATATTGCGGTTGTGCTTGATGAAAAAATAAATGTAGGCGAGATTGAGGAAATTATAGAGAAAAACAAAGGCGGCATAATCGAGAGCTTTGCTCTGTTTGACGTATACAGGGGCGCACAGCTCGGCGATAATAAAAAGAGCGTAGCTTATTCCATTGTTTTTCGCGCGGCAGACCGCACTCTTACCGATGACGAGGTAAACGCGGTTATGCAGAAAATAGTTGACAATCTCAAAGAGCGCTTGGGCGCAGAGCTTAGACTGTAATTTCGGACAGGGAGCTATCAGGAGCTAAAAAAGGAAATCCGCCCTTAAACGGTAGGGTTTGGGTTGCACGCTTTTGGCTCTGATAAAGAATAAGGAGGTAATATTATGGAGGATAACAAAAGGCTTTTACAAACGGTAAAATTCAGCGTAGAAAAGGAAAAACCGCTTGATACAAGGGAAATGATTTTGTCCGTTCACCGCGCCTTGGTGGAGAAGGGTTATAACCCGATAAGCCAGATTGTCGGGTATATTATGTCCGGTGACCCTTCATATATAACATCGCACAATGGTGCGCGGACGCTTATTCAACGGCTCGAAACCGATGAAATTCTTGAGGAGCTTGTAAAGTTTTACGTTGCCGAGGACAACAAAAAAGCGGAATAAACAGGGATAGTATTAAGGTTTATGTGACAATTAAAAGCAGTCCGATAGGGCTGCTTTTTTTGTGCCAAATAGGCGGTGTACGTCCGCGGCATTATGAGAAGTAAACATATAAAAGAAAAACAGCCATATGCCGCGCAGTATTATGATTGTAAACACAAAAAAGCGGGACGTCCGATCGGACGTCCCGCTATAGCTTTTCAGGTAAAATCTTTCTTACCAGTTGAATGTACCAACCGCGTCAAAACCGCCTGCTGTCTTAACAGCAGTCTTTACAGCATCACTCTTATCTTCAGCTGTGTTAATAGTGATTTTTCCGGGCTCACCGCTTGTAGCGATAATATCTGTAGCATTGAACTTTGTAAGCTCAACCATAGGCTTCTCATACTTTTTCA
>URZD01000227.1 GCA_900552305.1 uncultured Eubacteriales bacterium | reverse complement strand
GGGAGTAAAGTGGAAAAGTTTCGGATATCGGTACGTTCGCTGGTGGAGTTTTTGCTGCACAGCGGCGACATTGACGGCGGAAAGGGCGGTATGGCAGATAAGGAAGCCATGCAGCTCGGAAGCCGGATACACAGGAAAATACAGGGCAGCATGGGAGCCGGATACCGACCGGAAGTTTCTCTGAAGGCCGAGATTGTAAAAGAAACGTTTACACTTTTCGTAGAAGGACGGGCAGACGGTATCCTGGAACAGGACGGGCGGATCACGGTGGATGAAATAAAAGGGGTGTACCGCAGTCTGGATGCTATGGAAAAGCCGGATCTACTGCATCTGGCACAGGCGAAGTGTTATGCGGCGATTTACGGAAGTGAGCAGAAACTGGATGTGATTTCGGTGCAGATGACATACTGCAATCTGGAAACAGAAGAGATTCGGCGTTTTGTGCAGGAGTTTTCAGTAAAAGAGCTGAAAAGCTGGTTTGATGAATTGACGGAGCAATACTGCAAGTGGTGTGAAATGCAGGTGAAATGGAAAACGTGTCGGCAGGAAAGCATCCATGCCTGTGTTTTTCCGTTTCCTTACCGGGAAGGGCAGAAACAGCTGGCGGCAGCTGTATACCGGACGATCGCACACAGGAAGAAACTCTTTATCCAGGCACCGACCGGTGTCGGCAAAACCGAGCTTGTCAAGCAGATTGCGCGCGAGGTGTTCGACAGCGAGGACGCGCTCATTCGGCTTGATATGTCCGAATTTATGGAAAAGCACAGCGCGTCAAAACTCATCGGCTCACCTCCCGGCTATGTCGGCTATGATGATGCGGGTCAGCTGACCGAGAAAATCCGCCGTCACCCGTATTCGGTTATACTCTTTGACGAGATTGAAAAGGCTCACCCCGATATATTCAATATGCTGCTGCAAATACTGGACGACGGCAGAATAACCGACAGCCACGGCAAAACCGTATCTTTTGAAAACACGATTATAGTAATGACCTCCAACGCGGGCAGCGACCGCAGCGGCACAATCTCCGGCTTCGGCGGCTCTGACGATACCTCCGCCGATATGAACGCGGAAAGAGCGCTGCGGCAGATTTTCAGACCCGAGTTTTTAAACCGTGTGGACGAAATTGTTGTCTTTCATGAGCTTAAAAAGCCTGAACTGCTCAAAATTATCGACCTTATGCTTGCGGAGCTTTGCCGCGGTCTGGACGAAAAGGGCATCAATATGTCTGTGTCTGACTCCGCAAAGGAGCTTATCTGCCAAAAAGGCTACAGCAAGACCTACGGCGCGCGTCCCATGCGCAGGTATATCGAGCGCAATATCGAGGACAAGATTGCGCAGCTTTATATCGCGGGCAGCCTTCCGGAAGGCAGTCGCGTTTCAGTAACGGCTGACAGTGACGAAATAAACGTTTCGGTTGATTAAATTTTAAATATTTATACCTAAGGCGGCGTTTTCTGCGCCGCTTTTTTTATGCCGTAATTTAGGAATACTCGTCCCCCATATGGTAAGATATATTCTTGAAGGGGCGTGATTTACTGTGCTGTGCGATATACAAAAAAACAAATAAAGAGCAAGTACGTAACAAAAAAAGACCAATACCGCAAAATAGCTTTATATTGGTCTGTAAATTGTGTCGAATTTTGTGCAAACTGATAAAAATACACAAAAACGAAGGGTGAATATTGACAAAAGCTCTTTTTATTGCTATAATGTGTGTAATATAAGTTATATATGCAAAACACATTTTCACAACATAATGCCGATTATGTTGTACATAGCATATACCTTGATAATTAGCCGATTTTTCGGATAATTATATCATGCAGTCGGAAATCACTATACCACAGCCGACTCTCGGCTGCACTTACTCCCTCGAAAAAGAAAGGTGCAGGCAGACTAAGCCGCCGCAAAAGGAGGATTGGATTTTTCGGCACAGCCACACCACACAAAAAAATATTATACTATAAGAAGAAAGGAAATATTTTTATGAATTGTAAAAAGATTTTAGCAGGAATACTTTCTGCGGCAATGGTTTTCACCACAATGGCAATTCCGGCTTTTGCGGATGATACCACAGAAGAAAGTGGTTCTACGACAATCACGGAAGCTATTAAAAAGGCAAATAATGGCGAAACGGTTAAGCTTTCAAGTAATGTTACTGAAAGTGTAAATATTGCTGAAAACAAAGAAATTACTCTTGACTTAAACGGTTATACACTCACAAATGCAGCCGGTTATGACACGATTATAAACAAAGGCAATCTTACTGTAATAGATTCCTCAGAAGGAAAAACCGGTACGGTTGATAATGTTACACATGGTAAAGCTGCTTTGATAAACGATGAAGATGCAACGGCTACATTGAATGGCGGTACATTTATGAGAAGCCAAGAAAAAGGTTCTGATCCGTATTATAATGGCACAAATTCATACTATACAGTTCAGAACGGCGGAACAATGACAATTAACGAAGGTGTAACCGTAGAAAATAAAGGTGCATATTCAAGTAACATTGCAAACTTTGGCAAAAGCGAAAAAAAGACTGCACGGCTTACTGTTAATGGCGGTACATTCTCGGGCGGAATAAATACATTAAAAAATGGCGAGTATGGTGTGTTGAAAATATGCGGCGGAATTTTCACTAATACAGTACAGAGTTGTATTATGAACTGGGATAAGGCTAATATAAGTGGCGGCGAATTTAACTGTTCTAATGATGTTGATTCTGTATACAATGGTTCATATACGGACACGAAAGTCGATTTTACAATGATCGGCGATCTTACAATAACCGGCGGTACGTTTACCGGGGCTATTGTCGCTGTTAATTATGGGGGACAGGCAAAAGCTGATCCGGTAACAAGCATTTCCGGCGGTACATTTGACACTGATGTAACCGACTACTGTGCATACGGTCATGAAATTACCGAGAGCAACGGTACATACACTGTCAAAGAAAG
>URZD01000226.1 GCA_900552305.1 uncultured Eubacteriales bacterium | reverse complement strand
GGAAATACACGGGCAAAGAAATCGCGGCAGAGAAACATTTACAGCGGGACAGAAAAAGATATAATAAACAGGAGACCAAAACGGAGGGGAAAAGGATGAAAAGATTTTTAAGTATTATAACGGCTGTTTCGATATTTCTCTCCTGTCTTGTGCCCGCCGTATACGCGGCAAGCGAGCATGAAAAGGGCGTGACGGAGGTTTTGGGTATTGTTTCAAGGGGCAGCGAGCGCGAGTTTGTAACGCGCAGCGAGGTGCTTGCGACAATCCTGAAGGCACTTAAACAGGACGTCAGCGTGTACGTTGCCGAGCCTGTGTTTTCGGACGTGACGGTTGAGCATAAATACTTCGGCTCAATCATGTACGCGGCGGAAAAGGGGATAATCTCCGGCGCGGAGGACGGACGCTTTTATCCCGATGATTATGCGACCGCGTACGAGACGGCTGTCATGATGATAAACGCCATGGGCTATAAGCAAATGGCAAGAGGTATGGGATATACGGCGTTTGCGGCAGATATAGGACTGTTTGACGGCGCGGGCGGCGACACGTTTGCCCCGGTTACGGGGAAACGGTTTTCCGATATGATTGCGAATATGCTTTTTGCGGTGCACCCCGAAACGGTCTACACCACAGGCGGCACGGAGCTGAAAAAGAGCGGCGAAACATTCCTTGAACAGATATGGGGACTTGAAAAGGCGCGCGGCACGGTTGAAACGACAGAGGCAATGTCGCTTACCTTGGAATACGGCGAAAAGGACAAAATCACCGTGGGCGGCATAAAATACGGCTGCGCAAGGGTGGACGCGGAGCAATACTTCGGTATGGAGGTAACGCTTTATTACATGACCGAGGACGGCGAGCGCGACATATACTTTATCGCTCCGACAAGCAAAAACAGGGTCAGCGCCTATAAGGGCGAGGACTTTGGCGGCATAAGCTCGGGCGAAATCAGCTTTTACAATGAGAGCGACAGGCAGGTGCGCTACACGCTTACGTCTGCCGCAACGCTGATGTTAAACGGCAGAGTTATGAAAAGCGCGGACTTTGCAAAAAAGGTCGGCAAGAATACAGAAGGCTTTACAATAATCGACAGCGACGGCAACGGTACGGCGGACGTTGTTATGGCAACGGAGCCTAAGATTTACTATAACGGAATAATAAACGTAAAGGACGGCGTTTTGGGCGACGAGGACGCCGAAAACATCGACCTTCTCAAATACCGCGGCTACTGTATAGAGGACGCGGACGGAAAGAGAATGGAGCTTGAAAAGCTGACCTCCGACTTCCATTATCTTATTTACGACCCTGAGGACACAGGCTTTGTTATAAGGGTAATTGCGGTAAATCTGTTCCTTGAAGGAAAGGTCGCAAACGTCAACAAGGCTCGCGGCGAGGTGGCGCTTACGATAGGCGACAAATACAAGCTGCTTGCGGGGGCAAAGGTTACGGCGGACGATTTTGAAATCGGAAAGACCTACAAAATATGGTTTAACCGCAGCAACATGATTATTGACGCGGAGGAAACCACGGGCGACGGAACGGTCGGCGCGTACCTTATGGGCGCGAAGAACGAGGAGCTGGGCACGGCAACACTAAAGCTGCTTTACGAAAACGGAAAAATTATAAATTCCGAGCTTGCGTCAAGGGTGACCTTCCGCGACTCGGCAGGCAGCAAAAACCGCATACCGGCGGCGGAGGCGTACGGCAAGCTCTTAAAGGACGGCAGCAAGGAGGTAATGCCGCAGCTGCTTTTTGTCAAGGTGAACAGCGAGGATAAAATCACGGCGATTACGCAGATTTGCGAAAACAGCGACGAGCCGTACCATATTCAGGAGTATACCAAGTTGACAGACCCCGGCAGAATGCGGCGCTGGCTCAGCTCGGCGCAGAGCTTTCAGAACGAGATTCAGCTGAAGGCGAGTACAAAGGTGTTTGTCGTACCCGACCGCCAAATAGCAAAGCAGGACGATAAGTATTATCAGGTAAAATCTACCTCGATTTTCGCGAACGATTCCAACTACGCCATAAACGAGGCGGACGGACTGCTGGAAGGAAGGTACACCTCCGTACCGGTTATCGTAAAGCCGGGCGAGCTTGCGGCGGACTACTTTGTAATCGAATGCCCGCCGAACACAGGCTTTTCGGACGGCGGGAGCATGGTTTACGGAATAGTGACCGAGTTCAACAACTACTATGACGCGGCGAGCGAGGAAACAGTAAAGCAGATTACGATAATCAACCATGTAAACGGTCAGGAGGTGTCCTACGCCGTGAATGCGGATAAGGATGACGTATTCGACCGTGACGGACACAAGATAGAGCGCGGCGACTTTGTCCAGGTAACGCCGTCGGGCGGCACGCTGGAGGAAAAGAACCTGCTTGTGTACTATGACCAAAGCGATGACAAGTTTTATTATGTGACAGCATTTGATAAGGGTACGGGATTTTCCAACGAGATAGGCTACAGATACTACACAACACGTCTTGCAACAGGCAAGGTCGAGGACATTGTCGGAAATATCGCAAAGTGCAGCGTTATGGAAAGTGACCCGACAAAGCGGCACATCGAGTACATAAACTACTCGCGCTGCAAGGTTTACAAATTCCCGATAAACGATAACAAGTACGAGGCTCTTGAGTACAGGTATCTGAAAAAGGGCGACGAGTTCTTTGCGGTAATGAACAACGGCGTATTCAACATGATAATGAATTACGAATAAATTTGGTAAAAATATAACAAGGAGTGAAAGTGATGAAAGCAAACTATTTTATGAAGGGTATCAGCCTTGCTCTTGCGGCGGGCATTGTGGCAGCGGGAATGACCGGCTGCGGCAAGAAGGAGGAAACGGGCACGGCGGACGGCGCTGCCGTTATAAACGTGTGGACGGGCGACACAGGCTCAAAGCTCATATTTGAGGACGCAATCTCGGAGTACAACGAGGGAGAGGGCAAGAAGGCAGGAATAAAAATCGTGTACGAGGCAAAGGAGAACCTCAGTCAGAGCATGACGGTTGCGCTGCA
>URZD01000225.1 GCA_900552305.1 uncultured Eubacteriales bacterium | reverse complement strand
ACTGATACACCGTATCTATGCATAATTCTTTTTTCATATTGTCGCGCATTTCAACGGTAAGTATTTCTCCGTTATAGCAATCCATTATCGGTGAAATATATAATTTGCCGTCTAAACATTGAACCTCTGTAATATCTGTTAATAGTTTTTTTACAGGTTTATCTGCCGTAAAATCACGTTTTATTAAATTTTCTTTATCCTGTATCTCTGTGCTTGCCTTTGTTATACCGTGCGGCTTCCTTGCTTTGTGGATTAAATTTCCGTCTTTCATGGCACGGTATACGGTATTTCGGCTCACTTTAATCCCGCGTATTTCTAATGCTTTATGTATTCCGCAAGCGTATAGTATTGCAATCCTAATTGCAGTGCTGCCTTATTGACTCCTATTTCATCGGACAGTTTTAACGCTTCCTCTATAAATTCTTTGCTGTACTTTGACATTTTCTTTCCCTCTTTCTAATTTATTATATCAGATTTTTGGGTGTTTGTCGACTCTGTTTATATTATACCACTCAAATTGGAAATCCCCTGCTGATTATATCGGGGCTTTCCTTGTAGATGGCAAAATTTTTTAAAAAGTGTAACACATCATTGACAAACCTACATTTTTTAAAAAAATTTAATTTTTTTGTATTTTCTTTTCAATATAAGTTAAATACAGGCGGAAAAAGGTTATTTGAAACGGCGACAGCTATATATTTAAGCTATAATGTTTTATAAAAATTTAAAAGTAGACAAACAGCAAAAAAAATGTTATACTGTTATCAAATATACTATGCTTTTGCGCGGCGTATGCGTTTCGGCAAAAAAACATAAAATACAGAAGGTATAAGGTTTTTGACCGTTTAAAAACAGCGACATGTATTTTCTGTCGGGCGGTTAAGGCTTGGCGGAATTATTTAAAGAACGGAGAAAATATATGAAGTTAAAGAAAATACTTAATAATGAAGAATTTTCGCTGTCGTTTGAGGTGTTCCCGCCTAAGAACGACACGGCATTTCAAAGCGTTAAATCGGCAGTTGAGGAAATAGCCGCGCTTAAACCCGCATTTGTCAGCGTTACCTACGGCGCGGGCGGGGGTACAAGCCGATATACGCCGGAAATGGCAAGAGCGGTGACGGAGCGGTCGGGCGTGCCAACCCTCGCTCATCTGACCTGCGTTTCTTCAACAAAGGAGACGGTCAGACAGAGAATAAAGGAGCTGCGTGAATATGGCATTGAAAACGTAATGGCTTTGCGCGGCGACATTCCGCAGGAAATGGCGGAAGAGGACAGAAGCACATGGGATTATCGCTATGCGATTGACCTGATACGCGATATAAAGGAGAGCGGCGCGGACTTTTGTATCGGCGGCGCGTGCTATCCCGAGGTACACCCGGAGAGTGCAAATCAAAAAGAGGATATTCGCCACCTGAAGGAAAAGGTTGATGCCGGGTGTGATTTTTTGACAACCCAGATGTTTTTTGATAACAATCTTCTTTACAACTTTTTATACAAAATCCGCGAGGCGGGGATAAACGTGCCTGTTGTTGCGGGTATTATGCCGATTACAAAAGCGAATCAGGTGGAGCGCGCGATAAAGCTGTCAGGCTCGTTTATGCCGCAGCGTTTTAAGGCGCTGGTTGATAAATTCGGTACCTATCCTGACGCAATGATGCAGGCGGGTATCGCTTACGCAACCGACCAGATAATAGACCTGTACGCAAACGGCGTAACAAACGTACATATTTATACCATGAACAAGCCTGAGGTTGCGCGAAGAATACAAAGCAACCTTTCAAATATACTGGGAAAGAGCTGACGGATATGGTGTTTTTGAAATCATATGCAACGCCGCAATACAATATGAAGGAAATACTTAGATATATGGGTTGCCGCAAAGCGGAGCCTGCCGTAAGCGAGCTGATAGACGAATGTATAGCAGAGCTTGCCGACAGACTGAAATTCAAGGTGTGCTGTGCGGAGTTTCCCGTACGGCAGACCGAAAACGGTCTTGATCTGACATTTATGAAAACCGAAAGCCGCGGACTGGCAAAAAATTTGCGCGGCTGCGACCGGATTGTACTGTTTGCGGCAACCGTCGGACTGGAAATCGACAGACTGATTGCACGATACGGCGAGGTCTCGCCGACAAAATCGGTCGCATTTCAGGCAATCGGCGCAGAAAGAATTGAAAGCCTGTGCGATATGTTTGAGGCGGAGGTATGCGAACGTGCCGCAGCGGCGGGAAAATACGCCCGACCGCGATTCAGCGCGGGTTACGGCGATTTTGAGCTTTCGGCGCAGACGGAAATTTTCCGCGCACTGGACTGTCAGCGAAAAATCGGTCTGACGCTGAATGACAGTTTGCTGATGTCGCCGTCTAAGTCTGTTACGGCGATAATAGGGATTTCGGACACTGCGACGGAAAAATGTGGTACAGGCTGCAAAGGTTGCGGCAAAGCCGATTGCGAATACAGAGGTGAACGCGAATGAATGTTTTAAGCTATTTAAAGGATAATATACTTTTTTTGGATGGAGGAATGGGAACGCTTCTCCAAAGCGAGGGACTTGAGCCGGGCGAATACCCCGAACGCTGGAACTTGTCGCATCCTGAGGTAATCCAAAAAATTCATTGCGCATATTTTGAGGCGGGCAGTAATGTTGTATGTACCAATACATTCGGTGCAAACACCCTGAAATTTTCGGAAACGGAGCTTGAGAAAATTATACAGGCGGCGGTCGAAAATGCTAAAGCGGCGCGGGAGAGCGCGGAGGGCTGTCAACCTCGGTTTATCGCGTTGGATATAGGTCCGACGGGAAAACTGCTGAAACCGTACGGCGATTTTGATTTTGAGGACGCTGTCAGCGTATTTGCAAAAACCGTGGAAATCGGCGCAAAATGCGGAGCTGACCTGATTCTGATAGAAACAATGAACGACAGCTACGAGACAAAGGCTGCGCTGCTTGCGGCGAAGGAAAACAGCAATTTGCCCGTGTTTGGGTCGAACGCATACGGCGAGGACGGAAAGCTCATGACCGGAGCGTCTCCCGAAGCTATGTCCGCCAT
>URZD01000224.1 GCA_900552305.1 uncultured Eubacteriales bacterium | reverse complement strand
GATATGCCCGCGCGCGAGGCTATGCCGGGCATAGGCAAGGAACGCGCCGATATTATCATGGGCGGCGTTCTGCTCGTTATGGGAATTTGCGATAAGTTTGCGCCGAAGGAAATCATAACTATGGATGTAGGCGTGCGTGACGGCGTGATTGCCGATATGATGAACGGGTAAAAGCAGCCGCGTCGCATGGCGGCATAATTTCCGATATGGTGAACAAATAACAGTATAATCGCCGATAAGCCAAAAAGTCCGCCGCCGCATGGCGATATAGCTGCCGATAGGACAACCGCCGCTCCGTACGGTGGCGGCATAAAAGAAAAAGCCGCCGCCGACAGCCAAGCAGCGTCCACAAAACAAAAAAAATAATCGCATTACATACATTTTTAATACAAAGCGCGCCAAATAAGAAAAAACAGCCCTGACGTGCGGGATTCGCACCGCGGCAAACAGTGAACAAACGCGTTTTGCGCGATTGCATAAAAACCGCCCCATTTGCCAACAATAGCAAAAAAGGGCGGTTTTTAACGTGGAAGGAGCGTTATGCTGAGAATGTTTAAAAAGTATCGGAAGGAAATTTTAATCGGACTTGTCACCGGAATGCTGAACGGCCTTTTCGGCGCGGGCGGCGGCTCAGTGGTAGTTCCTGCAATGGAAAAATTCCTCGGTGTGGACGAGAAAAAGTCGCACGCGACCGCTATTGCGATAATTCTTATGATGTCGCTTGTCAGCTCGTTTCTTTATATAAGGAAGGACTTTTTTGACCTTAAAATCTGGTTCCTTGTGTCCGTCGGCGGGCTTGCGGGCGGCTACGCCGGCGCAAAGCTGCTCGGCAGAATACCGAAAAAATGGCTGAAGCTTGTGTTCGGCGGAGTCATTATTGTAACCGCCGTAAAAATGATTTTATGATTTCGGAGGTATGGCAATGCTCAATATAATTATCGGCTTTTTCAGCGGCATAATCAGCGGCATGGGTATAGGCGGCGGCGCAATCCTTATCCCTGCGCTCATTCTTGCGGAGGACATAAAGCAGCAGACCGCGCAGGGGATAAACCTGACCTATTTTCTGCCGACCGCGGCTGTTGCGCTTTTTGTGCATATAAAAAACAAAAATGTGGAGGTCAAAACCGCACTCATCATCGGCGGCTGCGGCATATTGGGCGCGGTCGGCGGCTCGTACCTTGCGGTCACGCTCGGCTCGGGACTGCTGCGCCGTATGTTCGGCGTGTTTCTGCTCCTTGTCGGCGTTTATGAGATTTATAAGGGAATACGCTGCGGGCGCACTGACGGTCAAAACCCGCGCAAAGGGGCATAAATCCGCGCTTTGGGACTTCGGGCATATGCCGAAATCGGACGCCGCTTACGAAATTGTTAAAAAATAATCAAAATTGTGTTGACGTATCGGAAAAAAAGTTATATACTATATTATATATCCGTATATACGGATATTGATTGCTTAATAAATATGTTAGGAGTGTTTTTTGTGAGCAGAGTTTATAACTTTTCGGCAGGTCCGTCTATGCTGCCTGTCGAGGTTCTGGAAAGAGCCCAAAGAGAAATGTTGGATTGCGGCGGCAGCGGGCAGTCCGTTATGGAGATGAGCCATCGCTCCAAGGAGTACCAGGCTATTATTGACGAGGCAGAATCCCTCCTCAGAGAAATCATGAATATACCGTCAAATTACAAGGTATTATTCCTCCAGGGCGGCGCTTCCACTCAGTTCGCAATGATTCCGCTGAATCTCGGCACCAAGAATAAGAAGGCTGACTTTGTTACCACAGGTCAGTGGTCAAAGAAGGCAAAGTCGGAGGCGGCAAGATATATCGAGGCGAACGAGGTTGCCTCCAGTGCGGACGCTACCTTTAACTATATCCCGGAGCTTGACAGGAGTATGTTCTCGCCCGATGCGGACTATGTACATATAACATACAACAATACGATTTACGGAACAAGATACACAAGCGTTCCCGACACGGGAAACAGCGTGCTTGTTGCGGATATGTCGTCAATGATACTTTCGGAGGTTGTTGACGTAAGCCGTTTCGGTCTTATTTATGCCGGAGCGCAGAAGAATATGGGTCCCGCGGGCGTAACCGTTGTAATTATCCGTGACGACCTTATCGGTCACGCGGCTGACATCACGCCGACAATGCTCAACTATGCAACCCATGCGGAGAACGGCTCGATGTATAACACCCCGCCGACCTACGGAATCTATATCTGCAAGCTGGTTTATGAGTGGATAAAGAACATGGGCGGCATTGCGGAGATTCAGAAGGTGAATGAGGCCAAGGCGAAAATCCTTTACGATTTTCTTGACAGCTCAAAGCTGTTCCGCGGCACTGTTGTTCCGAAGGACCGTTCGCTTATGAACGTACCGTTTGTGACCGGCGATGACGAGCTTAACGCAAAATTCATTGCGGAGGCAAAGAGTGCGGGTCTTGTAAATCTGAAGGGACACAGAACGGTCGGCGGTATGCGCGCAAGCATATACAACGCTATGCCGGTTGAGGGCGTAAAGGCGCTTGTTGACCTTATGGAGAAGTTTGAAAAGGAAAACGGCATCCGCGTGCGCTACATGATGACCAAGGATTTTGCCGAAGCCATGCAGCTCGTTGCCAACAAGCGCGCCGACGCCTTCGTTCTTGACGACGTGCTTCTCGCGGGCCAGATCGCGAACTTGAAAAACGCAGCCGACTTCAAGATCCTCGACGCGGCTCTTTCGGTCGAACCCTACGGCGCCATGTTCCGCAAGGATGATCCGCAGTTCAAGGCTTTGGTCGACAAGACCGTCACGAACATGATCAAGAGCGGAGAACTCGAAAAGCTCTACAAGACTTGGTTCGAATCTCCCATTCCGCCCAAGAACGTCAACCTGAACTTCAAGATGAACAACTACACGAAGGAACTCTTCGCGAATCCTTCGGACAAGGGCATCTGATAAGAAATTTTAAGCCGGGGAAGGTCTCAGTGGCGCCAACGTTGAACCGCCCCGGCCTTTTTAGAGATTCATTTCCCGCGGTTGCGGCAGTCTCCCCCAGGACACCGAGCTGCCGCACACAA
>URZD01000223.1 GCA_900552305.1 uncultured Eubacteriales bacterium | reverse complement strand
CAGCAGACCCGCAGCCATAGCAGCTGCCAGAGTCATCGAGAGTGTCTTTTTTGCGTTCATGTTTTTTCCTCCTTCTCAAGAAAAACAATGATTTGCAAGGGTGTTGATTTGTTTCGTCGGAAACGTTTCCGTTTCGGATTGATCTTATAATACACCTTTCCGGCGCAATAATCAATCGTTTTTTGCGATTTACTGCAAAATCGGCCTGATGCACAAATTTGCACCCCCTGTTTTTGTGGAAAATATACATTTACAAAATATACATATATGTGCTAAAATAGATAATAACATTATATAATAAAAATCAGATATTTTCAATACGGCAGGGCAAATTTTGTTTTTTTGTTAAGCGAAACACCGCAAAGGAGGTTTTCGGTACGGACTGCCGCCGATGTAAAAGGAGTATGAGTTTTAATGCAGATATATCACAACTCGCGCGGCAGTCTGTACAGGTCGCCGCTCGGCGCGGTTAAAACGGGCGAAACGGTAAGACTGGCAATAGAGGTGTCAGACGCGGACACCGTGACGGGCGTAAGGCTCCGTCTTTGGATAGACGACAAAGAGAGCTTTTTGGATATGGAAAAAAGCGGCGGGGGTCTTACCGGCGAATTTTATTATACAGAATTGAATGTTCCGGATTCGCCGTGCCTTGTTTGGTACTATTTTGTCATATCAACAAAAAACGGAGATATATATTATTCAAACAACAGCGGTATGTACGGCGGCGTTGGCGAGATGACCGAAAATGCGACCGGGCGCTCGTATCAGATTACGGTTTATGACAGGGATTTCAAAACCCCCGATTGGTTTAAAAATTCGGTTATGTACCAGATTTTTCCGGACAGGTTTTGTCCCGACAGGAAATTTTATGAAATACCGAGAAAAAGATGTGAATATACTATACATGAGGACTGGTACGAGCCTTTATCTCATAATATGCACCCGTTTGAGAACGGACCCGCCTGCAACGATTTTTACGGCGGAAGCCTTAAAGGAATCGCGTCAAAGCTCGGATATCTGAAGGAGCTTGGAATAAGCGCGATATATCTGAATCCGATTTTTGAGGCGTATTCAAACCACCGCTACGATACCGGGGACTATTCAAAAATCGATCCGATTCTCGGCACGGAGGAGGACTTTGCGGAGCTTTGCCGCGCTGCCGCGGAAAACGGAATAGGTATAATTTTGGACGGAGTATTCAGCCACACGGGCAGCGACAGCGTATATTTTAACAAGTACGGAAACTACGGCGAGAATACGGGCGCGTACCGCGATGTAAATTCGCCGTATCGCAGCTGGTACAAGTGGACTGCGGACGGCGGCTATGAAAGCTGGTGGGGGTGTTCAAATCTTCCGAATGTAAATGAAACCGAGCCGACATATATCGACCGTATTCTGAGAAGCGACGATGCTATAATAAAGAAGTGGCTGCGTCTCGGCGCGTCGGGGTGGCGGCTTGATGTTGCGGATGAGCTTCCGGACAGCTTTATCAAAACCCTGCGCGAAAATGTCAAGTCGGAAAACCCGGACGCGGTGATAATCGGCGAGGTATGGGAGGACGCGTCAAACAAGGTCAGCTACGGCGAAAAGCGCGAATATCTGTTCGGCGGCGAGCTTGACAGCGTGATGAATTATCCGTTTAAGGACGGCGTGATAGACTTTCTTATGGGACATATCAAGGCGGCGGAGCTGGGCGAAAGAATGCTGAGCCTGATGGAAAACTATCCTAAGGAGGCGATGTATGCTGCAATGAATATTGTCGGAACGCACGACACTGCAAGAATTAAAACCGTACTCGGCGGTCAGTTTTCGCATGACGGTATGAGCGAGGCTGAAAGGCAGTCGCTGCGCCTGCCGCCGCACGCGGAAACGGTCGCAATTGAGCGGGTAAGGCTTGCAGCGTTTATGCAGATGACCTTTGTCGGCGTGCCGTGCATATACTACGGCGACGAGATAGGTATGCAGGGTCTGGGCGACCCGTATAACAGAATGCCGTATACATGGCGGTGCGTTGACTGCGAAACGCTTGAATTTTACAAGCGGCTTACACGGCTGAGAAATGAGAATCCGTGTCTGAGGACAGGCGCGTTTATTCAGCTGTTTGCCGACGGCGACGTATACGCGTATGCAAGGGAAACGGTCGGCGGTAAGGACATTTTCGGCGAAAAGAGCGAAAACGGATGTATGATTTGCATAATAAACTGCGGCGACGGGGAGACAAGAGCAAGGCTTGACCTTGCGCCGTGCAAAACCGAAATCAAGTCGATTTGCGGCGTACTCGGCGGCGGTGAAATCACGCCGGAGCACGGCGTTGCGGAGGTGCGGCTTGCGCCGCGCTCGGCGGAAATTTTCAGAGCGCGTACTAAATAAACTGGAAAAAATTTATGCAAAATATGAATGGACAAAACGCCGTGTCTGTGGTATTATGTAAAATAGGAATAGTTTATTTCGGAAATGTGAAAAAACGGCGTACAGCCGACAATGGCTTCAAAAGAAAACAGCAGAGGTGAGGATGAATGGAGAAGGTTACCGAACGTGCGGAGCTTTCGCGCGAGCTTATGTTCCTTTTTAACGAGGGAAAAAACTTCAAGAGCTACAATATGCTCGGTGCGCACAAAGCGGACGGCGGTTGGCGGTTTGCGGTATGGGCGCCGAACGCGGTATCGGTTTCGGTGGTATGCGATACAAACGGCTGGGATCGGGAAAAGGGCAAAATGACACTTTATCCCAGGACAGGTATCTGGGTTTGCTTTGTTGAAAATGCACAGGCGGGCGAAAATTATAAATTCAGCATAGAAACGAAGAACGGAGATATAGTATTAAAGTGCGATCCGTTCGCGTTTGAGAGCGAGGTCAGACCGGATAACGCGTCGAGGCTTTCTGATTTGAGTTTTGACTGGAAGGACGGCGAATGGCTGAAAAAGAGGGCGGCGACCGCACCGTATGATAAGCCGATTAACATTTACGAGCTGCATTTTGGGTCGTGGAAACAGCATGAGGACGGCTCGTTCCTTACTTATACCGAAATGGCGGGGGGAACACAACCCCACGTTTAAAAAAAAGCGGCG
>URZD01000222.1 GCA_900552305.1 uncultured Eubacteriales bacterium | reverse complement strand
GGAGGGCATGGGCGCGGATGTAATCGGCGTAAACTGTTCACTCGGTCCCAAGCAGCTTGCGGGGGTTGTAAAAAGACTTCTTAAATGCTCGTCCGTGCCGATAATGCTTAAACCCAACGCGGGACTTCCAAAAAGTGTGGACGGCAAAACGGTCTATGACGTTCTGCCGGAGGACTTTGCCGCGGAGGTGTGCGCACAGCTTGAAAGCGGCGTGAGAGCCGCAGGCGGTTGCTGCGGAACAACGCCGGAGTATATCCGCGCACTGACAAAGCGTGCGGCGGGAATAAAGCCTGCCGCAGTCACTGAAAAAAATATAATGTGCGTGTCATCGTATACGCACTCGGTGGTGTTCGGGGAATCTCCAATACTGATTGGAGAAAGAATAAATCCTACAGGAAAGAAACGGTTTAAGCAGGCGTTAAAGGAAAACGACATAGGCTTTATACTCCGCGAAGGAATCAATCAGCAGGAAAGGGGCGTCCATATCCTTGATGTGAATGTCGGATTGCCTGAAATTGACGAGAAAGAGACGCTGAAAACGGCGGTGTGCGAGCTGCAGGCGGTTATAGATTTGCCTTTACAGATAGACACAACGGATGTTTCGGCGATGGAGGCGGCGCTGCGCCGTTATAACGGCAAGGCGATGATTAACTCGGTCAGCGGCAAAGCCGAGGTCATGCGCGAAATTTTCCCGCTTGTAAAGAAGTACGGCGGCGTGGTTGTTGCGCTGACTTTGGACGATGACGGAATACCTGAAACCGCAGAGGGGCGCGTTAAAATCGCCGAGAAAATTCTGACGGTTGCGGCAGAATACGGAATCGGCAAAAAAAATATAATTTTTGATACGCTGGCAATGGCGGTAAGCGCAGACCCAATGGCGGCGGGCGTTACGCTTGAAACGCTGCGCCTTATACGCGACAGGCTCGGCTGCAAAACGTCGCTCGGCGTTTCAAACGTATCATTCGGTCTTCCGTCAAGAGGCGCCATAAACGGCGAATTCTTTTCACTCGCCCTTGAAAACGGACTTTCGGCGGCTATAATGAATCCTTACTCGGACGATATGATGAAAACCTATTATTCGTACAGAGCTTTGAAGGGTCTTGATGAAAACTTTGCCGAATATATCGCGTTTATGGCAAACAGAGTAGAGCCTGACCCCGCGCAAAAGCCGAAAAATACGGTTTCGGGCGGTACGGCGGCGGAGTATGCCTCAAAACTGCAAAAGGCGGTGGCGCAGGGGCTGAAAGCGCAAGCGGCAGAGCTGACGCGCGAGCTGATAGTTACAACCGAGCCGCTTGAAATCGTCAAATCGGACATAATTCCCGCGCTTGACGCGGTGGGGATAGGCTTTGAGAAAAAGACGGTGTATCTGCCTCAGCTGCTTATGAGCGCCGAGGCGGCAAAGAGCTCGTTTGAAATTATAAAATCGCATATGCTTACGCAAAAGGACGGCATGGCGGTCAAGTGTAAATTCGTTATCGCAACCGTACACGGCGACATTCACGATATAGGCAAAAATATCGTAAAGCTGCTGCTTGAAAACTACGGCTTTCAGGTGATTGATTTGGGTAAGGATGTTCCTCCCGAGGATATAGTGAGGTCGGCTGTGGAAAACAATGCTCCGCTTGTAGGATTGAGCGCGCTGATGACCACGACAGTTCCCGCAATGGAGGAAACCATAAAGCAGCTGCGCCGCGCCGCACCGCAGTGTAAGGTTGCCGTGGGCGGCGCCGTACTGAATCAGGAATACGCCGATAACATAGGCGCAGATAAATACTGCCGCGATGCAATGGAAACCGTGCGCTATGCGGAGGAAATAAACGATATTATCAGCAGTTCCGCAAATATCTAAAATTATTTAAAAAAAATTATAAAGGGTATTGACAACTACCCTTCTATGTGTTAAAATCAATAACATATTAAACAGATAGGTTTTATAGTGAATTAAAGGAGGAATTTAAAATGGCAAAAATAACGGACACATCAAAATGGGGTTTTGAGACAAAGCAGCTGCACATAGGTCAGGAGGAGGCAGATCCCGCGAGCGATGCGAGAGCGGTGCCGATATACCAGACAACGTCGTACGTATTCAAAAACTCTGCGCACGCGGCGGCAAGATTCGGCTTAGCGGACGCGGGTAACATCTACGGAAGGCTGACAAACTCGACGCAGGATGTTTTTGAAAAGAGAATGGCGGCTCTTGAAGGCGGCGTGGCGGCTCTTGCAACAGCGTCGGGCGCGGCGGCTATTACATATACAATAGAAACGCTTGCCGAGGGCGGCGGTCATATTGTGGCGCAAAAGACCATTTACGGCGGCACATATAATCTTCTTGCACATACATTACCGCAGACAAACGGCATTACAGCTACATTTGTAGATCCTGAGGAAGACGGCTCATTTGAGGCTGCAATCCAGGAAAATACAAAGGCCATCTTTGTTGAGACACTGGGTAATCCGAATTCTAACCTGGTGGATCTTGAGAAACTGGCAAAGATAGCACATAAGCACAATCTTCCGCTGGTAGTGGATTCCACTTTTGCAACGCCTTATCTGGTACGTCCGCTGGAATACGGCGCAGATATTGTGGTCCATTCAGCAACCAAATTTATCGGCGGCCATGGTACAGCCATTGGTGGCGTGATCATTGACGGAGGCTCTTTCGACTGGAAAGCAGCTGGCAAGTATCCATGGATCTCTGAGCCCAATCCAAGCTATCATGGTGTATCCTTTACTGATGCAGCAGGTCCGGCAGCTTTTGTTACCTATATTCGTGCGGTTATCCTTCGTGATACAGGTGCTACGATTTCACCGTTCCATGCGTTTATGTTCCTTCAGGGACTGGAAACCCTATCCCTTCGTGTGGAAAGACATGTAAGCAATGCTTTAAAGATCGTTGATTATTTGTCTAAACATCCCCAGGTAGAGGCTGTGCATCATCCTTCACTGCCTACAGAGCCAAGCCACCAGTTATACAAGAAATATCTTCCTAATGGCGGCGGATCCATCTTTACCTTTGAGATCAGGGGCGGGAAAGAGGAGGCGTGGAAATTCATCGACAGCTTAAAGCTGTTTTCCCTGCTGGCCAACGTGGCAGA
>URZD01000221.1 GCA_900552305.1 uncultured Eubacteriales bacterium | reverse complement strand
CATGGCGGGCGCATTCCACGGAGTGGGCGAGGGCGACTGCGTTATAAATGTAGGCGTCAGCGGCCCCGGAGTTGTCAAGTCGGCCCTGGAAAAGGTCAGGGGCGCGGATTTCGGCACTGTTGCGGAAACGATTAAAAAGACAGCGTTCAAGATTACGCGTATGGGTCAGCTGGTCGCACGCGAGGCGTCAAGACAGCTTGGCGTGCCGTTCGGAATAGTTGATTTGTCGCTTGCACCGACGCCGGAGATAGGCGACAGCGTTGCGTATATACTTGAGGAAATGGGACTTGAAAAGTGCGGAACGCACGGAACAACCGCGGCGCTTGCACTGCTTAACGATGCGGTTAAGAAGGGCGGCGTTATGGCGTCAAGCTATGTAGGCGGACTGAGCGGCGCGTTTATCCCGGTCAGCGAGGACGCGGGCATGATTGCGGCTGCGGAGTGCGGCGCACTTCACCTTGACAAGCTGGAGGCGATGACCTGCGTTTGTTCGGTGGGACTTGACATGATTGCAATTCCGGGAGATACGCCCGCCGAGACGATTTCGGCAATTATTGCCGACGAGGCGGCAATCGGAATGATTAACCAAAAAACAACGGCTGTGCGTATAATTCCCGTGGAGGGAAAGACGGTCGGCGATGCGGTGGAGTTCGGAGGACTTCTCGGATATGCGCCGATAATGCCGGTACACAAATATTCAAGCTGCGACTTTATAAGCCGCGGCGGAAGAATACCGGCGCCAATCCACAGCCTGAAAAATTAGATATTATTCATCAAAAGAGTCGGAGCATATTTCGATTCTTTTGTGCTGAAAGGGTGCAATATCAATTACTTATAGCGGATATATGTAATTGATATATAAAATAAAAAATCGGAAAGGGGCGTTGACACGGTATGGATATAATGAAGGCTATTCTTGATATTGAAGAAAAGGCACAGTCAATTATGAATACCATGGAGGACATAGGCAGCGAGACTGCGAAGGAAACGGAGCAGCGGCTTGCCGAGCTTGACTCCGGGATGAAACACGACGCAGAGGAAAAAATTTCAGAGCATAAGGCGGCGGTGCAGAAAGCGGCGGATAAGGAGCTGAAGGCACTGGAGGACGATTTCGGCAAAAAGCGCGGCGCTCTTGAAAACGCGTTTGCGGCGGGAAAAGCGTCATGGATTAAGGAAATAACCGATAATGTAAAAGAGGGATAGTTTATGATAACAAATGTTATTAAAAACTCATCGATAAATACGAAGGTACACGCCAAAATGCGCGGAACGCTGAACAATGCGGATTATGACCGCCTTGTGAACATGCGGAGCGTGCCGGAGGCGGCGGAATACCTTAAAAACAATACAAGGTTTGCGGAAATTTTTCGCGGTATTGATGTTGAAAACATTCACCGCGGTCAGCTTGAAGCAAGGCTGCATATGCTTATGACCCGCGATTTGAAATCGTTTCTTGCGTTTTCGGGAACGTCGGCAAAGTTTTTCCTCAGCCTGTTTGCAATTAAGGACGAGATTGTATATCTTAAAATCCTGCTAAGGCTTATAATGTCGGACAGTCCGCCCGGATTTGCGGGGACCTACCGTTTTGAAGGTGATTTTTATAACGACATTGATTTTACGGCTCTGGCTAATGCCAAGGACTTTGACACATTCGCGAATATGCTTTCGGGAACGGTCTACGGCAAGGTGTTCCACAGCTTTATCGGACACCCAAAGCGGCAGAATCTGTTTGAGCTTGAAAACGCTCTCGATTTGTTTTACCGCAATCTTGTGTTTAACTACATGAGCAAGTATTTGTCAAAGGATGAGAAAGGCTTTGCGGAAAAAACCTTTGGGGCGGAAACCGATATTGACAACATTATGCTGATTGTCCGTGCAAAAAAATACTACGGTATGACCGCGGACATGATTTATCCGTATATATGCACAAAAAGCTATCGACTGAAAAAGGAGGAGCTGCAGAGCATAGCGGAGGCGGCAAGCGAGCAGGGAATGATGGACGCGATAGGCAAAACGTACTATGCGCGGCTGTTCAGCGGCGGTCTGAAAAATGCGGAAAGCAGAATAAGCGTGTACACGCTTGAACTGCACAGCAGAATGTTTCACAAAAACCCGTATTCAATCGAATCTATACTTTATTTCATAAAGCTGAAACAGATAGAAATAAAGAATATAATTATGATTATCGAGGGAATACGGTACGGAATTGAACCGGAAACAATCAAGGGTTACCTTATAGGCGTAACCCGTTCACAAAAATGGGAGTAAGGAGGTATTTGTGTGATATTAAAAATGAAACTGGTCAGCATGAGCGGACGCCGTGAAAAAATGGATGAGCTGCTCCGCGACCGGATAATGGGCATGGAGGTTGAATTTGAAAATCCTCTGTCGCTGTTCAAAAGCACCTCGGGATTTGTTCCTCATACAGAGCCTAATCCCTATGACGCTGTTATGAAACGCTTTATAAGCGTTTTTGAGTACGCCGGAGTGGATTACAGCGGTGCGGAACGCCGACCCGGCGGATTTTCGGCGGAGGAGCTTGGCGAATGTATCGAGAAGTTCGACGGTCAGATACACTCGCTGAAAGACGGAATACAGGCATTGGAGGACGAACGCAGACGGCTGGAGGTTGTTACAAGCACAATGACGCCGATTCTGGACGCTCAGGTGCATATCGAGGATTTGTCAAAGCTGAAGTTTATGAAGTTCAGATTCGGCAGACTGCCGATAGAGAGCTATGCAAAGCTTGAAACCTATCTCGGCTCGATGCCGGCATACTTTACGGCGGTAAAAACCGACCGCAGCTATGCGTGGGGATTTTACTTTGTTCCCGGCGAGAGCGCACACGCGGTAGACCATATTATGGCGACCCTCTATTTTGAAAGATTTTATATCGAGGGCGAAAACTGCGGCACACCTAAGGAAATTGTCGATAAGGCTGCGTTCCGTCTTAAAGAGATAGAAAATGAAACAAAAGAGCTTACCGCGAAGATGAATAAGATGATTGAGATACAGAAGAAGGATTTGCTTGAAGCGTTCGCCTGCGTTAAATTCTTCTACGATTTGAATCAGATAAAACGGTATGCGGCGTATACCGTTTTA
>URZD01000220.1 GCA_900552305.1 uncultured Eubacteriales bacterium | reverse complement strand
AGACCGTATTTGTCCACCTTTTAAACAAAAAAACCCCCCCCCGCCGCACTTTTTCCGTGCCGCTGCCGCCGTTTATGTTTAATTTATATAATCGTCAATTTTGACCTTTTGCCATTCAACGCCCTTCGGCGAAACATTTGAATACAGTGTTATCTCGCCCGATGCGGGATCCTTGTTCTCCGGATTTCGTGCAAATTCCGCCTTAAACTCAAAATTTCCTTCCTTTTCGCCAAAGTATGCCTCGCGCATTTTGTTATACTCGTCAATATCCTTTTGCGACGCGTTCTTCGCCTCCGCACGCTTTTTCGCGTCAATCAGCGGATCGCCCTCCGCCACTTCTTCATTATAATAGCCGTGCCGCATGGTATAAAGGAATGTCACCTTCGCGCCGCCGTCCTTTGTTGTCCCCTCCTTCCAGTCGCTTATGCGCAGCTCCTTTATATCGTACACCGGCGAGAACACGCGGTAAAACTCGCTGCGCAGATACGAGCTGACCCGCAGATATGTATCGGTCGGCGACAGCTGCGCAGGCTCCATGCCGAAAATCCGCAAAAGCTCCGCATTGTCGCCGCCGCAGCTGTAGAATACGCCGCCCGAGCGATAATTTCCGCAGCTGTCGGATGCGAGTTCTATCCGTCCGCGCGTTCCGTTTTCAAGCTCCAAATCCAATACTGCGTCAAACGGACAGTCGGAGCCGCCCTTTATCTCCTTTGCGCCGCTCAGCAGTCCTTCGAGCCGTTTCATATCCTCCTCAGCCGCCGTATAGACTTCTCCCGCGGTATTTGTAACCGCCGCGCTCTTTATTCCGACAATTTTGTCAGGCGGCAGCTTTGCCACGGTACGCTCGTTTTCCGTATCAAAAACCCACGTTTCGGTTTTTTCTCCGTTTTGCGAAACCGCAACAAACCGCATATCCCTGATTTTTCCGCCGCTTACCGCAAGATAATATGTGTATTTGTTCGTCTTTGCGCACATATCGCTGAACCAGCCGCTTTCGTCCGTAACATTGCTGTACGAATCGTCAAGGTCCTTAAACACATCCTTAAACGGCTGTTTATCCGCCTTTTTCGCCCGTCCGCTCTTTAAATCAAGCTCATAGTTATCCAAATCCTTTATCTCGTCCTCTGAGCCATAGTTTTCAATGTATGCGCGCCTGCCATCGGCGGAAACGTGCATTTCGAGTCCGTATGAACCTTGCTGAAACTTGAAACAGTTAAGTCCGCTTATGTCAATTCGCTTTGTAATCCCGCCGTTTTTTATGTCATACACAAAAATTCCGTCAAGGTAGTGGAATACTGCACGGCTGTCGTCCGCGTAGTCAATATCCGCCATTATCGCGCCCACATCGCCGCTTTGAAATTCCTCAAAACGCGCGGCGGACATATTGCAGTCCGTTCCCTTATCGGACGCATTTGTGAGAAATGCCGCCGCAATCGCCGCAATAACGGCAAAGGTCAGCGCACCGCCTATGACGCCCGGCTTTTTAAAGTACGCAATGTATTTTATACGCCCCTCTACCTCCTTCTTTCCGTTTTGGAGCGAGGTCGCGCCGAACGCGAAGCGTTTTCTTACCGCAGCGGTTTTAAGAAGAAGTCCCGCATACTCCCGTCTGTCCTTTGTAATCGCTATAACGCGGCTGTCGCAGCAGATTTCAACATCACGTCTGAACATCGCGAACGCGTACCACATAATCGGGTTAAACCAGTTTACACACAGCGCTGCCGCCGACAGCCACAAAAGGACTATATCGCCGTGCCGCATATGGCACAGCTCATGCAGTATAACCCCGCGGTACTCCGAGGCGGAATACCCTTTCGGAATAACTACGGTAGGTCTGAAAAACCCCTTCAGCATCGGCGTATCGCCATAGACCAACCGTATTTTTCTCTTTATGCCGAGCATTCCTTTGCACTCGTCCGTTATCCGTATTATGTCCGCATCGGTACACTCCGCGCTCTTTCTCAGTTTCCGCGAAAAGCACGCGTATGTCAGCGCAAAATATGCCCCCAGCAGTACCGCACCCAAAATCCATATATCGCGCAGTATTCCGCCAATATCTGCCGCACTTTCCGATTTTTCCGCAGCGGCGGCAGCGGTGTATTAGTGCCCATTCGCCGCTTTTGCGCACCCATACTGCAATCGGTTCCATAACGCCGCCGCAGCCCGATTCGCGGTCACCCGGCTCGTTGTCGACATGAAGGCTTGAAAGACAGTTGGGGCAGTGGTTTCTGTGATTGCTGCCCGCGCCGCCCGGCGCAACAGGTCTGCCGCATACACGGCAAACAAAGCTGTTATCGCTCCTGTGTGTTTTGTAATAACCCTTCTCAAACTGTTTTCTTTTATTTTCTCTGTTCATTTTAATTCCTCCAAAAGATATTTCCGTATCCCCGGGAGGACCTGCGGAGATTAGTATTTGCAAGCCTCCCGGCTTACCGCTATCTCCTGTTTACCGTTAAATTTCTTCAAAAAATTCTCCTTGATTTATATTTGTTTGAATCTTTAATTCGCCTTTAATTATAGCACCAAAAAACACGGCTGTCAACCTTGTTTTCCGCTAAAAATGCAGCAATCCCGCAATATGCGCGTCAGGAAAAACAGCTGATTTTCGGTTACGCGGAATATTGCAGACACGCCCCCGCACAAAGCAAAAAGGACGGTTTAAAAAGTCAGCTGACTTTTTAAACCGTCCCTAGATTGGAAATTTACATTCCCTTTTTATTCAGCCATTTTGGCAAACCTCATCATTATTGCCGCCGTTTCTGCTCTTGTCGCATTATCCTGCGGCGCAAGGGTCGTTTCCGACCTGCCGTTTATAAGACCGCTGCCTACCGCATACTGAATTGCGGAAACCGCGTATTCGGAGATTGCCGCAAAGTCGGCATACGAGAGGATATTCGTACTCTCACCGACCGACACGTCAAGTCCCTCCGTTGCCGCGTACCTTAACATCATTGCCGCAAGCTGCTCGCGCGTGATGTTTTCATCAGGCGCAAACTCTGTTTCGGAAACGCCGCTTACTATGCCGTTCTCGCTTGCCCATGCAACCGCGTCCGAATACCATTCGCCCGCCGCCACGTCGGAGAACGCCGCGCTCCCCGCCGCGGGCGAGCCTTTAA
>URZD01000219.1 GCA_900552305.1 uncultured Eubacteriales bacterium | reverse complement strand
AAATATATTTGTGATGTTGTTTCCAATGCGGCAGGTGTAGCGAATTCCTGCTCCGCCGGCTTTAAGGGACGCCGCACGGCAAACTCTTATTATGCTGTCTATTGTGTAAACCGTGCCGTCCTCCCACCGTATGCTTAAAGGTATAATTGTGCCGTCTGCTTTAAAATCCGCATTAACATCAACAAATACTTTACGGCACATAAGCGAGCCTCCTTTACTTGAAATACGATACAGGGTGAATTATATTTTTTTCATAAGGGTCAAAATCCGAAAGCTGTTTATCGCTTAATAAAAACGCCTGCCTTACACAGTAAGATCCGAATCGATCCTTAAGACCGTCTATCGTGTGATTAAGTCTGTTTATTTTTTCGTTAAGAGCATTGTCCTCAAACATATCAAGCTGAAAAGCCTCGTTTTCGTCGCAAAGCTCGGATACGCTTACGGTAAGCGCGCGTACAGGCGGCATTGTATCAAAGCTGTAATTTGCTCGAAAAAGCTCCAGTGCGGCGTTTTGGAGCTTTCCGGTATCGTTGGTTGCAATTTTAAGCCTGCTTTGCCGTGTAAATGAGAAAAGGTTTTTATCCCGAATACCGATAGACACAACCCTGCCTTTAAGCCCTTGCTCTCGCAGTCTTCTCGCCACGCTTTCGGTTAAAACATATTGTACGGATTTAATATCATTCTCATTTTTAAGGTCGCGCGGCGCGGTAATTCCGTTGCCTACGGACTTTATAATCGGGGCACAACCGCTTGCGGTGACAGGGGAGCTTTCTCTGCCGTTCGCAAAGGCATGAAGAATATAACCCATTTTACCGAGAAATGCGGCAAGCATTTCGGGCGGCGCTGACGCCAAATCTCCTATTGTGTATATTCCGTGACTTTTAAGCTTTCGTGTTGTCGCCGGACCTATCATCAAAAGATCGGATACAGGCAGGGGATAAACGATTTTTTTGTAATTATCCTTGTTTATTACAGTCACGGCATTTGGCTTTTTGTAGTCCGAGCCGAGCTTTGCAAATATTTTATTCCACGACACGCCTACGGATACGGTTATACCGAGCTCAAACCTTACACGCCGGCGGATATCGTGGGCGATTTTTTCGGGACTTCCGAATAATAACCCGCTGCCGGTGACATCAAGCCAGCACTCGTCCATGCCGAAGGGTTCAATAAGGTCTGTGTACCGTTGATAGATAGCGCGGGTAAGTTGGGAGTACTTTAAGTACTGATCATATTGGGGCGGGACAATGATTAAGTCCTTGCAGATACTCCGCGCCTCCCAGTTTACCATCCCGGTCTTGACTCCTGCTTTCTTCGCCTTTTCCGACTTGGCAAGAACGATGCCGTGTCTGTCCTCGGTGCTGCCACAGACCGCAACAGCCTTATCCCGGAGCGTGGGATTCAGCATCGTTTCCACCGAAGCGTAGAAGCAGTTCAGGTCGCTGTGCAGGATTGCTCTTTCCATATTGAAACCTCCATGTGGAACTATTTTAGAATTTCTTGTGAACTTTTTTGTGAAAAGCCCTTGACAAGTTCCAATTTCCTGGTATAATTAAGGGCGTAAGTTCTAAATAAGTTCCAACACTTTCACATTATACGCACTTAATTAGAACTTGTCAAGAGGTTTATGCGAACTTTATTGGAAGTTAGAACTTATTTTTTTGAAAGGAGCTGCAATAATGACATTCGCAGAGAAGGTAAAAAAGGAAAGAGTCAATCTCGGTTACTCGCAAACAGTCCTCGCTGACATGATCGGCGTTTCTTTGAGGACGATTACTTCATATGAAAAGGGAGAAAAGAAACCGCGTCCGGCTATGCTTGCAAAACTCGCGGCTGCGCTGAAAGTATCTGTGAAATATCTCACCGATACGACCTGCGACAATCCCGTCGAGGATATTGACCGCGATGCCTATATCGAGGAAGCCCGCTCCGCTTACGGCGCAAAGGGTGCAAAAGATGTAGACGCTATGCTCCGCGAGAACTCCGCTCTCTTTGCAGGAGGCGAACTTTCCCAAGAACAGAAGGACGCTTACTTTGAAGCCATCATGAAATGCTACCTCACCAGTAAGGAACTCGCCAAGGAGAAATTCGGCAGAAAGAAAGCGGACTAAGTCCGTTTTATGGTACATCGGAGAGTTTATAATAAAAGTGGTATAGGGGTTAGTTTACCCTTTTTGCCATAGTAAGGAGGTATGGAGTTGGCGTATTTTGATGTATGTGAAGCGGTCACCAAGGTGAAAAAGAAATACGATGAACCCAATCCTGTCCGCTTGTGCCGACAGATGGGCATCACGCTCTTATACGAGTCGTTCGGCAAAGACCCTGACGCAATAAAGGGATTCTTTACTGAAATGAACCGCATCAAGATGATAACGGTTAATTCGGATCTGCCGGAAATCATACAGAAGATTATTATTGCTCACGAACTTGGACACGCGGTTATGCACCGCAGTTCCGGCGTCCGTGAGTTCCACGATGTTGCGATGTTTGATGAAAGCTCCACCAAAGAAAAGGACGCGAACCTTTTCGCAGCCGAGTATCTTCTTGATGACCAGGCTGTTTTTGAAACGCTCAATGAGGACACGACATTCTTCACGGCCGCCGCGAAGCTTCATGTCCCTATTGAATTACTTGATTTTAAGTTCCGCGTTATGAAGTGGAAGGGATACAAGATGGTCGAACCGCCCATCATGGCGCAGAGCAATTTCTTACGCGATATAGAGGTGCCGGAGAATGCAGACTGCTGCGATTAAACCGCCCAAGGTGTATGTTGCCGTGCGCGTGGAATTCACCGCTGACGGCACCATGCTTCCCAGGGAATTGACCTGGGAGGACGGAGAAAAATATGAAATAGACCGCGTCTCGAACATCTGCCAGGCAGCCGCGATGAAGGCAGGCGGACAAGGAGACCGTTATACAATATGGGTCAGAAACCGACAGAGTTATCTGTTCTTTGAACGAAGCACGAACCTCACCGGTAACAACATCGGTCGGTGGTTTGTAGAAAGAAGATCGAATTAATGGAGTTAATAATTCCTTTTGTGATAATCGCCATTATCGTTGCTGCCGTAATAGCGATTGTCATAGCACTCAAAAATGCCGATTTAACCGGCACGATATTT
>URZD01000218.1 GCA_900552305.1 uncultured Eubacteriales bacterium | reverse complement strand
CGCGGACTGCGCCGATAAAGCCAATACGGACAAATGCGCCCAATGCGCCGATAACCCCGGCGCGGCGGACTGCCGCGGCGCAAGCAGCGCCGGTAATTCCAATTCCGCCGCCAGCGCGGGCGGCGCTTTCCGCGGTACGGTGACCTCCGCGATGTTCTATGAGGACGGCTTCACGGGCAAGGACGGCAGCGCCGAGCTGCGAGCGCGGCTTGCAAAGCAGCTCGGTCTGCCGCTGCGCATAACTCCGAAGGCTATGCTTGACATAATCAACAAGGCGTACGGCGTTGACGAATACAAAAAAGCCGCCGAAAAGGTCAGACGCGGCATGGTATGAGCGGCAAATTTCCGAAAATACCGCGTTAAAACACTCGGCTTGTCGGATTTGGGCTGCGCTTGCACAGGGTTTTCCGAATATCGGAAAACACGTTGCCTGCTCCGCCGTTCCGCATCTTTCAAAAAATCAAACTGCGCAAGATTTTTTTGAAAAACTAAACTCGGTACTATCCGCACTTTTGCCCTGCTTTTTTACAAAAATTTGTTTGATTTAAACTCCCCGACAATGCGCACAAAAAAAATAATTAAAAAAATTTTTTATTTCCTGAGTATTTCCCGCCCCTTTTTGGGGCATTTTGTCGTTTAGGCTCGGCTTAATTGACTTTTTCTCACTTTTTGCATATGGAAAAATTTGTAATTTTAGTTTATTTATGTTAGAATAAAAACATAAAAGATAAATTTTGTTCAGATAAAATTTGGAAAGGGTGGGAAATATGATAACAGAAGAAAAAAATGCAAAGGCGGTATGTCTGCCGATAGAGAGTGTAAGACCGAATCCGTATCAGCCGCGGCAGGAGATGGAGGACGGCGCGCTTAACGATTTGTGCGCGTCCATAAAGCAGTACGGACTTATGCAGCCGGTTGTGGTAAGGCAAATCAATTCGTGCGAATACGAGCTTATCGCGGGCGAGCGAAGGCTGCGCGCGTGCCGCATGGCGGGGATGATTCAGATTCCCGCGGTTGTGGTAAAGGCGAGCGGCACGGACAGCGCGGTTATGGCTCTGATAGAGAATATCCAGCGCGAAAACCTCGGCTATATAGAGGAGGCGGAGGCTCTGTGCAGTATTTTGTCCGAGCACGGCATGACCCAGGAGGAGCTTGCGGGGCGGCTCGGCAAAAACCAGTCGACAATCGCGAACAAAATCAGGATTTTAAAGCTGCCAAAGGACATTCGCGCGGCTCTGACCGAGAACGGACTGACAGAGCGGCACGCGAGGGCGCTGCTGCGACTGCCGGACGACAAAACGCGGCACAAAATTCTTGCCGTAATAATAAAGCGCGGTCTTAACGTGAGCAAAACCGAGGAGCTTATCGACGGAATTCTTTCCGATATAAAGAAGGCTCCGGAGGAGAAGTCGAAAAATATCCGCATTTTCAAAGACGTGCGCATATTCACGAACACCATAAAGCAGGCGGTTGACATGATGAAGAAGTCGGGCATTGCCGCCAAGGCGAGCAAGGTCGAAAACGCCGAATTTATCGAGTATACCATAAAAATTCCCAAAACGCTCAGAAAGGCTGTATAAAAACGGACAGGATGTCAATACTTGTAGTATGGAGGTGTTGACAACACATGGAAAACAGAAATAACGGAAAAGGAAAGCGCGCGGCGGCGCGGGGGAGCCGTTTGCGGCGAATGTTTGAAAGCAGAGGGGTTTACATAGCCCTCTGCTCCCTTGCGGTCATTATCGGAATATTCGCGTATGCCGGAAGAGCGGCAAGACGCACAGGCAGCAATGTTTCGTTTGATGACGCCGCATGGCAGAAGGCTGTGAGCGAAAGTAAAATCGAATCCGAATCCGAATCGGATAAGGGCGAAGGCAGCTCCGACACGGACGGAAGGACGGACGGGAGCGAGGAGGAAGGAGCGGACGGCAAAACGGACGGCGGCTCCGCCATGAAGGAGATTAAACCAAGCGGTGCGGAAGGCTCCGCGGCGCAGACAGCCGTCCCGCGCGAAAACGTGATAGACGTTGACGCGGCGGCGGTCAAAGCGTCCGCACAGGTAGCCGCGCCCGCCGCGCAGTCGGACAGCGGAATGTCCGAGCCGTGCGTAGGCAGAGTGATTGCCGAATGTTCGCTTGACGATCTTGTGTACTGTGCGGCAATGGACGACTGGCGCACGCACAACGGTATCGACTATGCCGCGGCGGAGGGCGAGAGCGTACACGCGGCGGCAGCGGGAACGGTTAGCCGTGTTTACAGTGACGATATGCTCGGCGCAACCGTTGTAATCGACCACGGCGACGGCATTTCAACGCTTTACGGCTCGCTTGCGGATATTGATTCGGTAAAGGTGGGCGCGAGCGTTGCAAAGGGCGATGTTATCGGCACGGTAGGCAAATCATGTGCGCTTGAAAAGAATCTTGAGCCGCACCTGCATTTTGAGGTTTTAAAGGACGGCAATCCCGAAAACCCCAATGTACACTTTGCGTCGTAGGGGTTGGCATATGGAAACTGAAACCAATATGCCCCTGTGGTCAGACAAAGGGGCAAGCGGTTTTGCGGGATTAAAAATATCCTTTATGCGGACTTGTCCTTTCGGGCAAAAAGTGTCAGGTTAAAAGAAAATAAGGACGGCTGCGGATGCAGCCGTCCTTATGCTTTGTTTACATTACCGCGGGAGTTTTTCGTGCAGATGTTTGGAGTATATACCGCAACAGCTTTTTATGTGACCGCTTCTGCGCAGCCGCTTGGCTGATATTCCGCACGGTTTTCCGTGTGCCATTTGGCTGATATTCCGCACGGTTTTCCGTGTGCCGTTTGGCGGATAAAATTCAAGACCCCTTTTTTCGGACTATTTTACGGTATATCCGCCCTTAATCATCACAATAATATCGGTTGTGGCGCGGACGCCCCTGCCGTCGCTGACGGGAACGATAAGAAGATGATTTGCCGGCATAAATGTGCCGTCCGCAAGGTCAAAGCCGTCTGTCGTGTCGGCTATGCCGCCCTTTTCGGTTGCGATTACGGACGCGCTGCCCATTCGGAGGATAAGCTCCGTACCCGCAGAACAGATAATCTGCTGTCCCGCCGAGGCATTAACAACATTGAACTTGTCCGCCGTTACCGCAGCCGCGCCGCCGCCGCTACCGCCGCTGCCGACCTCCGCAAG
>URZD01000217.1 GCA_900552305.1 uncultured Eubacteriales bacterium | reverse complement strand
AAAAAGTGCGGCGGCTGCCGTTTTTTTGCTAAAAAGGTTGACAAATCGCCGAAAAAGGAATAAGATAAAAATGTTGGAGCAACACAGAATTATCCTGTCTCGCCCGAAAGGGCGCGATTACGGACGGGAAAAAAGGGGAATAGCGTACGAATGATATATAAAAGCGAAATTTTTATTGACAAGGAAATAAACCGCACAGCGGTTACGGATTTTATGAAAAAGGCAAAGGAGAGAAAAAACGACATACACTCCTTTGAGGTAATACACGGCGGAAAGACGGTTGTAAGGGTTGCGGCAAGACCGTATTCCTTTGATTTTAAACAGCAGCTGTACTCATTAAGCAAGAGCTTTACCTCAACCGCAATCGGTTTTTTGTATGATGACGGCATAATTGATACAGAGGACAGGTTAATTGATATTTTTGCGGATAAATGCCCGGAAAAAATCAGCGAAAACCTTGCAAAAATGCGGGTAAAGCACGTCCTTTCGATGAATACTGGGCATGACCGTTGTACTCTTCCGATTATCCGCAATGAATACGACCCTGTGCGGAGCTTTTTGGCTCTGGACGTGAAGTTTGAGCCGGGAACACATTTCTGCTACAACAGCGGAGCAACCTATATGCTGTCGGAGATTGTGGGCAAGTATACAGGAATGTCGATGTTTGACTTCCTTAATGAAAGGCTTTTCGGAAGGCTCGGAATTGAAGGCGTACACTGGGATTGCTTTCCTGACAGAAATTCTCAGGGCGGCGTCGGTCTGTACGCGTCAAGTGAGGATGTGGCAAAGCTCGGCGTTTTATATCTCAACAGGGGAAAATTCGGCGGCGAACAAATTCTTTCGGAAGAGTGGACGGATATGGCAACACGCTCATGGTCGGATAACAGCGATAACGGAACGCCCGACTGGACGGCGGGGTACGGATTCCAGTTCTGGAGAAATGCGCGTGAAGGCTTCCGCGGCGACGGAGCTTTCGGTCAGCTGTGCGTTGTTTTGCCGGAGCGCGGCACGGTGATTGCCGTGCAGGCGGTTTCTGCGGATATGCAGAGCGAGATGGATTTGGTGTCCGAGCTTGCCGACAGTCTGTTTAAGGACGGCGGCAGTATGACGGACGCGGAGCTTGCGGCATTTGCGGACGGGTATAACGCGCCATGCAAATATGAAGGTGCAGATGTGAATATCTTTGGAAAACGGTTTCGCTGCACCGAAAATAAGTTCGGAATACCGTTCGCGGAATTTTCGGAGGATAAGGACAGCGTAAGCCTTAAATTCAGTGACGGAACGCAGTGGCAGAAAATGACCTTCGGCAAGGGCGATTTTTGCGAAAACAGCGTAGTTATAAAGAAGTTCAAGCCTGTTTTGGAGGACCTTATGGGACATGACGGCAAGGAACGCGTGCATTTTGCGTCTTACTGCACATTCTGCGGCGGGGCGCTGCATATGTATATCAACTTCCTTGACAATCCTCACGTTGAGGAATATGTGTGCAAGCTTGAAAACGACGTTTTTTCAATGACAAGGCAGGGCGATGACGAGCCGTGTCTGACGGGCAAAATAAACGATTGAATAAAATTTGCGGCGGTGAAAACGAAAACGGCACAGGAAAGGTAATGAGGACTTAATGCGGAAATTGGCGGGACATTTTTGTACGGTTACAAGGCACAGACACAGGGTTATAGCGCACTGCTTTAAGGCGGGAATACCTATGCGCGGACTTTTGCACGATTTGTCAAAGTACAGTCCTACGGAATTTATACCCGGCGTAAGATTTTATAAGGGGACAAGAAGTCCGAACGAGGCGGAGCGGGAGCTGTACGGCTATTCCGCCGCGTGGCTGCACCACAAGGGCAGAAACAGACACCATTTTGAGTATTGGAATGATTACAATCCAAAGACAAAGCGGGTCGAGCCGATAAAAATGCCGCTGCGATTTGTAAAAGAGATGTTCTGCGACCGCGTGGCGGCGAGTAAGATATATCAGGGAAAGGCATACACAGAGCGCCACCCGCTTGAGTATTTCAGACGCGGAAAGACAAACAGATTTATTCACCCGGAAACTTCGGCGCTTATCGAAAGCTGGATGATTATACTTGCGGAAAACGGCGAGAACGCGGCGTTTAAGGCAATCAGGGAATGTCGGGAGTATTAAGGCTGATTCCGCAAATGCGTGGCGTTTGCGGCTGCGGAACAGGGAAATAAATAATTGAAACATAAGGAATAGGAATACTGTGATATACTGATTTTGGAAAGCAAGCAAGGTTACGGCTTACTTTTTATTGAATAGCGAATATTGACAATGCAAATAAGCTGGGGGAATTTAAGGATCTTTATGGATAAGGTTGCAGTAAACAAAGGACAGTATATAACAGACAATACGGAAAACATTCCGGTGGCAGCGCTGAGCGATGATGTGCCGAGCCTTAACGGTATTCCGTGCGCTTATGAACTTTCTGAAGCGGATGTTTGCCGTTGTTCACCTTGTAAAGCCTTAGGAGTGCAGACGGTATGAGATTGACGGCTGCGGAGAGCTGCACAGGCTTGACGGTCTGTGCTTTGACAAGTGGGGCAAAGGCGGCTGCTGCGAGAATTGCATTTTCGCGGCTGCGCTGCGTGCGCACAGGTCAATGACAAGGGTTGAATTTGTCAATAACCGACTTTACGGAATAACTGCGTCAAGCATTATCGTGAACGGCGATGAGCTTTTCCTGTTCTTCAGAAAAATGCCGGGATCGGAAATGCGGGAAAGGCTTGAAAAAATTCTGCATACGGTGGAGAATACCGAGATACCGGAGTTTCCGGGACTTAAAATGACAATCAGCATCGGCGGGGCAAGCGCGGACGGAAAGCTGTCGCAAAGCATAATAAAGACGGATGCGGCGATGTATGATGCCAAGAATATCCGAAACAGTATCAGAATGTACAGCAATTAAAATTTATTTTGAAACAGAGGTAGTCAATAGTGACTGACAAACGCGAAACGAGAAAGTTCATATTTCAGGGAATAGTATTCCCGCTTGCAGCACTGATTGCGGTGACCATTATTGTTCTTTGCGTGTATAATACGCGGCTGGTTGCAACCGCCGAGGAGAGGGTCTATCGCTTGCTTGCGGACTCGGCTGCAACGCGGAAGGTATCTATGGAGGAGCGCGTGGAGGCGAGCCTTCAGCAGCTTGACATAATTTCGGCGGGTATTGACTGGAGCAGGGATATATACACAGATGAGAAAATTCTGCG
>URZD01000216.1 GCA_900552305.1 uncultured Eubacteriales bacterium | reverse complement strand
CGTGTTCGTCATCATTAAAATATTCTGTGTAGACCGTTCCGTCTTTATCGTACATTATCTCGTGCATTCCCGGGGGCGGACTGCTGTTAAATGTCATGTCGGAACCGCTGTCCTCAAGATATATCGCGCGGTTGGGGTCTGCCTTTTCATCGCTGCTATATACCGACTTTAAAATCTCATTGTCCTCCTCCCTGCCGTATACTGATTTTAGAATCTCTTTGTCCTCATCGGTCAGTTCCGGCAGGGGGTTGGCAAGGTCGGTTATCGCTGTCGGACTTATCCGCAAAATCTCCGCAAGCCGTGTTATGCGGTCCCTCCTCATATTCTGAATGTGTCCGTTTTCCCATTTGCTGACGGTACTTTTACATACACCGACATATTTAGCTACTTGTTCAAGCGTAAGTCCAAGCTCGATTCGCCGTCTGCGCATATTAAATACATCATCATTCATTATATCACCTTCTCAGTATTTTTGTACCGTATGCGGACGCACATTTGCCCGCGCCCGCCGCGGTTTTTCCGCACGAAAAAACCGCCTTTGCAATAAAACATTTTGCAGTGCGATTCCCTCTTGCATAATCAGTATAACACAAAAGTTTCGTTAATGCAACACCAAAATGGAAATTTTTTTAAAAATTTTCCAAAAAGGTCTTGACAAGTTGCGCAGAGAGTGGTAAAATTCAAGTTGCGTAAAGGAAACAAAAGTGGGAGGGAACTAAAGATGAAAATATTTGTTTTTAAGGCGATACTAAAGGAAAGGGGGATTACGGACAAAATGACAGCCGGACTTCTGGGAGTAAGTGTGGCTACATTTAGACGCAGACTAAAAGACGGGAGTTTTCGCGCGCGCGAAATTGCTTTGCTTTCTCGCGCTCTGGGACTTTCTGATTTAGAGGTTTGCGATATTTTTTTTGACAAAGAAGTAGCGCAAAGGAAACAATAGACAAAAGGCAAAGGAAACTTACAAAAAAATTACATGGAAAAAAACTTTACGCATATGTTTCGTAAAGGAAAAAAGCAATGGGGGAAATTTGATGGACAGAGGATTTTATATAACTGATTATGAGCTGGAGCGCGCGGAAATTTTCGGCGGCGGCTTTGAGCCGGGTCGGATAATCGGTGAGTGTGCGTGCTGCGGGCGCGATGTGGAGAGCGGCGAGGGATTCGACTGCGGTAACGGCGAGATTTTGTGCTCCGAGCGGTGCGGACAGCTTATGCAGCTGTTTGAGCTTGGCGGCGTGCGGCGGCGAAGGCTTAAACGGCAGGAAGGAAGGGGGAGAAGCCTTTATGGCAAGACCGGTAAAAAAGGGGCTTGACTATTTTCCGCTTGACGTGGTACTCGGCGGCGGTATGGAGGACATCAACTGCGAGTACGGGAAGCTGGGCGAAATGGTGGTTATATCGCTGTGGCAGCGGATATATCGCAGTTCATATTACATAGAGTACAACGAGAAAAAGCTGCGGCTTTATGCAAAGGAGTTTTGCGGTCAGCTGGAAACGCTTTTCGGCGGAGACGGAAGCTGCGGGCGCGGGATTTTTGACGCGATAGTGCAGCTTGCAGCGGAGTGTGGAATATTTGACCGCGGACTTCTTGAAAGGGAAGGAATTTTGACCTCAAAGAAGATACAGGAAATTTATTTGGAGGCAAAAAAGAAGAGCAAAACCGTTGCAATAGATGAGAAATTTCGGCTTGTGGAGGACGCGGATTGCGCTCGGGGCGCGGGATTGGAGTTTAGCGGGGCTTTTTCGGGAAAAACGCCGCAAAGTAAAGTAAAGAAAAATAAAAGTAAAGTAAATAAAAGTAAAGCAGAGGAAAGCAGTAAATATGCGGACGGTAAGTCGGAGGGAAACACGGCTGCCGAGGTTGACACGGTCGGGAGTTCTGCTGTCGCTGCGGATAACACGGATTCTGAAAACGACACGGACGATGACGGAGAAACGGAGTATGCCGCGGATGAGGGATATTCGGAAGGTTCGGATAAAACGGTTTCGGGCGGGCAATGGGATAATGATACGGATATACCGTGGGATAGCGGTACAGGAACGGCGGGAATGAACAGCGCGGATACACGGTCAAACGGTACCGGAGGCGATATATCGGAAACAGGCTGCAATGATACCGCAGAGGGAGCCGCAGCGGAGGAGACCGCTGCGGGGAGAAACACTGCGGCGGACAGCCGCAAAACTTTGGAAAGCACAGACGCAGCGGCGGACAGCGCCAAAACGTGGAAAAGCAAAGACGGGGCGGCGAACGGCGCCAAAACGTGGAAAAGCAAAGACGGGGCGGCGAACGGCGCTCAAACGCAGAAATCCACAGGCACGGCGGCGAATGCACAGCTGGAGAGCGCGCTGCGGGCATACGAGAAAAACGTCGGCATGGCTACCGACAATGTAAAACGGCGGGTCGGCGAATACCTCCTGCGGGGTATGGAGGCACGGCTCATAGCGCGGCTCGCGGAATACTCGGCAGAGCAGGGAAAGCGGACGTGGCAGTATCTGGAGGCGGCAATCTTGGGAAACTTCCGTGACGGAATAAAAACGCTTGACGCCTACGAACGAAACCAAAGCGCGCGGGCGCAGCGCAGAAAGCGCGAGCGAGCCGCGCAAAGGCTGCAAGGCGGCGCGGTTATGCGCGGAATTAACAACTACATCGACACGAATAAGCCGGATTACTCGAATTTTAGAGAGGAAGTGCTGGACGGCATGGATGAGTGGTATATGAAAAACGGGCAGAGGGGAGATTTAATATGACAAAGGAAAAATTAGTACAGTTGAAATATTTAAACAGAGAGATTATAAGGGATACGGATGAGCTTGTGAAGCTGAAAAGCGGGCGGCTCGCCGACGATTACGCGGTCTACGGCAAGCTGACCGAGGAGGAAATAAGAGAGTGCGAGGCGGCTATAAACGAAAAAATCAGGCGCAGCAAGCAGCTTAAAAAGGAGATTACGGAGTTTATAAACGGAATTGAGGACAGCCTGACACGGCAGGTAATTTTCTACCGATACATAAAGGGAATGACATGGGGTGGGGTTGCCTATATGACGGGCGGCTATAACAGCGAGGAAAATGTCCGTAAGATTGCGGAGCGATACCTGAAAAACCATGCGGGATAATAGAAGAAATGGAATCCCAATCCGCCCGAAGGGGCGCAAGGGGCGTGGACGGCGGACAGCGGCGGCTGGGTTTTTGCGCCGGGCAAACAAAAACCGAGGTGGAAAAAGCATTTTTTACACCTCGGTCC
>URZD01000215.1 GCA_900552305.1 uncultured Eubacteriales bacterium | reverse complement strand
AACTCGGCAGGGGGTTACCCCAGTCGTTTCCCCCCTTGCCGTAACCGCCGTCGCCTACGGCGTCCCTGTAGCCGAAGCAGCACACCTCGGCGGGTATGTCGCCGATTGAGGAAATCAGCATTGCCGCCGAATGTGTTCCGTAGTACATCGGAGGAATCCCCGCAACCCGTTTAAAGCTGTCGCCCACCGAGAAAAAGGACGCAAACATTTCGGTTACGTCATGGTAGTATTGCGCCTCGCCGTAGGTAATCTGACCGAACAGACCCTCTCGGTTTGCCTTTCTCGCCCAGACCGCGCACGGAAAGTAGTAACACGTTTCGCCCATTGCAAACGTCAGACCTGTTTTTCTTACCAAGTCAAGGATTTCAAATACCTCCTCCTCGGAGCAGCCCATTGGAACTGCCGAAAACACGTTTTTTCCCGCCTTCAGCGCCTTGATTATCATCGGACCGTGCTGATGCCGCTGCGCAAAAATGCCGACCGAATTAAGCTCCGGCTCTTTTTCGAGCATTTCCTCATAGCTCGGATACATCTCAATACCGTATTTATTCTTTACAAATTCCCGCCGCTCCTCGTTCAGCTCCGCGCCGACCACCTTTTCAACGCTCGGATGCGCCATAAATATCCCGATATGGCTCAGCGAAAACTCGCCAAAGCCGACTATTCCTATTTTTACCTTTTTATCCATAATGCTCCGCCCTTTCACGGTTGCCCGCGCCCTTTTCCGATTTCGGCACAGACCCTTCATACATATAATTATAACCCAAGACACGCGGAATTTCTATTGACAAAACAGGCTTTTTATTGTATAATACGAACACAAATAAAGTAAGGGGGTCGCTTGGAATGAACGACGATTTTTTTATAAAGGATTCCGGCGAAATCAGCAATTCTGCGGTTGGTTTCGGAGTTTTCTCGGATAAGGTATACACGCCCGACACCTTTGTGTGCCGAAAAAGCGACCGTCAGTTTTATCGGCTTTTTTATGTAGTAAACGGACTGATAATTTTTAACCGCGGCACGAAAAACGAGCTGCGCGCGCCCGCGGGTAATATAGTGTATCTGCCGAGCGATATTGCCTATAAATCGGAGTGGCCGAAAGGCGAGGTCGGCGAATTTATAACCTTTAATTTTCAGATTGTAAGCGACCTTATTACCCTTCCCGATAAAATATGTATCGCGGCGGTCGATAAAAGCGGCCGCTATCTTGAAATGTTTAAAAATGCGCTTGATATATGGATGCAGGGCGCGGTCGGGTACAAGCTGAAAATACTGTCCGAGCTGTATAAAATATTGTACAGTCTGCAAAACGACAGTCTGCGCCGATATACCAAGCTGAATTATCAGACAATTTATAAAGGGATAATATTTTTGGAAAATAATTATTTGAGCGACTGCACCGCGCACGAGCTTGCCGAAATGTGCAATACCAGTGAGGGCAACTTTCGCCGTTTATTCAGAAAATACAAAAATATGTCGCCCGTTGCGTACAGAAACTATTTAAGAATACAAAAGGCGTGCGACCTGCTGACCGGCGGTGAGTACAGCATAGCCGAGGCTGCCGCCGCGGTAAATATACCCGACGTGTGCTATTTTTATAAACTGTTTGCAAAGTACAAAAAAGCCACACCCAAAGCCTATTTAGCAAGCGCCGCGCCGCGCTGAACGCGGGCGCAGCATAAAAGTGCCGTGGTTGAAAGAATCACAAATCTCCCCGCCTATAAATCGTAGGTTTTGATTTCAAATCTGCCGTTTTCAATCTCCATTATTCCGTAGGAGCGTCGCGCGCTGCCGGGATTGTACATTCTTACACTACCTATCATCTCATCTGCCTTTACATGGGTGTGACCGAATATGCAAAGCTGCGCCCCGCGTTTTTCCGCTTCGTGCGCTAAGCGCGACAGCGAAAGCTTTACTCCGAAGTTGTGACCGTGGGTCAGAAAAATTCGAACTCCGTCAAGTGTGAACAGACGTTCCTCCGGCGTTTCCCTGTCCCAAAAATCGTTGTTTCCCTTTACATATATTATATTATGCTGCGGGTACATCAGCTTTAAATCATCGACGTCGCTTTGAACATCGCCCGCGTGAATTATATACTTAACGTCTCCCGCCCTGTCCATCGCCGCGGTCATGGACGAAAAGCTGTTATGGGAGTCGCTGAAAATTATTGCTCTTGTCATTTGTATCACCTCTTGAATATTGTAACATAAAAAATATTTTTTGTCACTATTTTTTTCCAATATCATATAATATAGCAGTGAGAAAGTAAAAAATAAAAAGCCGCCGCGGGCATACTCCTTTGTATTCCTTATGGCGGGGAAACGGAGCGTTTTTATGAATATTCAGGAAATGATTTCAAAAATGAGTCCCGAAATGCTTTCAAGGGGTTTAAAGCAGATGAGCGGAATGTTGTCCCCGGAGCAGCTGAAGCAGATGGAGAACGCAATCAAGAACACCGACAAGGGTGAGATGAACAGGCGGCTTAACGCACTGAACGGCGCAGATTTACAGAAGGAGCTGCAAAACAACCCCATGCTTGCGAAAAAGCTGTCTCAAAATCCCGAGCTTATGAATCAGATAAACGCTATATTCAAAAACGGGCGCGGCAAATAGGGAAAAATGTAAAAACTTTGTGCCGCAAAACGCTGTTAAAATGCGGATTAGCACGGTGCAGAAATCGGCTTAAACATAAAAGCTGTCGGCACAAAAGCATTTTTGGGGCTCATTTTTAAAAATCATCGCTTGCAAAGGAGGGATTAACAATGGACGAAGGCTTTGACATATCAAAAGCGATTGAAAGCGTACAGGAGATGATGTCCACAGACGACGGCAAGGACACGATACGCGGCATACTGGATATGTTCAGCTCGGGCGCGGAAAATGCCAACGCCGAAAGCGGCGGCGGAGATACGCCCACGGGTACGCCGCAGTCCGCGTTTAATTCCTTTGACGCGGAAACATTTTTAAAGCTGCAAAAGGTTTTGTCAATGATGAACAGCGGCGCGGGCAGTGCGCAGACGGATTTTCTTTCTGCAATGAAGCCGTTTTTGACAAGCAGCCGCCGCGACAAGGTTGACAAGGCGATAAAAATACTTAACGCCGCAAGGGCGGTTAAGCTACTTAAAAGCATAGAAGGGGGCGGTTAAAATCTACAGACGCTACATACCGAATTTACAACAGGGAGATGCCGCGCCCTCTGCCCCGCGCGGGAATCAAAACGCGCAGGGATTTCCGCGGCGGAATTCGGCTGCCG
>URZD01000214.1 GCA_900552305.1 uncultured Eubacteriales bacterium | reverse complement strand
GGTTGCTTTAAAAGCCGAAAAACGATAAAAGAAAACGGGGAACTGACTTTATGGACAAAAAAAGGATTGGACTGCCAAAGGCACTGCTCAATTATTACTATTATCCGTTCTGGAAAACGCTGTTTACGGAGCTGGGTTTTGAAACGGTATTATCCGATGACACAAACTCCGCAATAATTGAGAAAGGCGCGGGAGTAACTGTTTCGGAGTTGTGCGTTCCGATAAAGATTTATAACGGTCATGTGGTAAACCTTGTGGAAAAAGGCGTTGACTACATATTTATCGCAAGGTTTGTGCGAATGAAAAAGGAGTGGTACTGTCCGAAGTTTATCGGTCTTGGCGAGGTCGTGGACTACTCGGTGAACTTTGGAACAAGCGTTCCGCTTTATGTTGATATTACATCGGATACAGATGTGCCGGATAAGCTGTCGGACTATATGGCTATTGCCGATATAATCGGCGTAAGCAAGGGACAGCTGAAGGCGGCTCTTAAATCGGCGCGGGAGGTATTTCTGAGATGTCGGGAGCTGTCGCACAGCGGCTATACTATGAGCGAAGTTTTTGATAAGTTTGACGGCAAAACGGTTGAGCCGGCAAAGAAGGATAAGCCTGTTACGATTGCACTGCTCGGCTATGTTAATAATATATACGACAATTTTGTCAGCATGAACGCAATCGTAAAGCTGCGCGGAATGGGTGTTAATGTCCTGACCTTTGATATGGTTGACGAGGAAATCCTTGCCCGCCGCAAAAAGCGGGAAAGACTTCCGTTTTGGGTTTTTGCAAGAAAGATATACAAGGCGGCGGAATACTTCCTTGAAAACGATATGGTTGACGGAATTATACATCTTACCGCATTCGGCTGCGGTCCGGATTCGATAATCGGCAAGCTTATTGAGTGTGACTGTGAGGACAGAAATATTCCTATGATGACGCTGAGAGTTGACGAGCATACAGGTGAAAGCCATGTTCAAACAAGGCTTGAGGCGTTTATAGATATGCTCAATCTGAGGAAAAAGCGCGAAGCCGACCAAACGGCAGCGGCGCAGACAGGCGGTGGAAGACAGATATGAAAATTTCGTTCCCGTATATGGGTTGTGTAACAGGCTATAAAAAGCTGTTGGAGCTTCTCGGTCATGAGGTAATCATGCCGGAAAAGCCGTCGCAAAGGACGGTGAATCTGGGTGTTCTGAACAGTCCGGAGTTCATCTGTTACCCATTTAAGATAATACTCGGTACATATATTGAGCTTTGCGAAAAGGGAGTTGATGTAATAATTTCCTCCGGCGGCAGCGGTCCGTGCCGCGCAGGTATGTATTGTGAAATTCATAAGCGCGTTTTAAAGCAACTCGGATATAATACGGAGCTTATAATATTCGATTCGATATTTCAGGACTTCGGCGAGTTTATGCGCAAGGTAAAAATGATAAAGAACGGAAAATCCATTCCGACAATTATCAAGTCGCTTAAGACTGCATATATGATTATATCTAATATGGACAAACTGGAAAAGGAAATGAAGATAAGACGTGCCTGTGAGGCGCACAGCGGCGATTTTGAAAAGGCGTGGGAGGAAATCTGCGAGCTTTATGACAGCTGTATGAACGTCCGCGACGTAAAAAAGGCGAATGCCGAAGCAAAGCGGATTCTGCACAGCGTTGAAACGCGTGATGTTCCCGAGTCAAAAAAGCTGCGCATAGGCATTGTGGGCGAGATTTATGTTATAATGGAAAGCGCGGTCAATATGGAGATAGAAAAGCGCCTGAACGGACTGGGTGCAGAAGCGGTAAATGTACAGTGTGTCTCCGACTGGGTACATCATAACCTGATACCCAAAAAAATCAACAAAAGCAAGTCGTGGAAGATGATTGACAAGGGCAAAAAATATATGCGTTATGCCTGCGGCGGTCATGCTCTGGAAAACACAGGCTGGATTTCAGAATTTGGCGAGGAGGGCTTTGACGGAATAGTTCACCTTATGCCGTTCGGATGCTTGCCGGAGCTTGTGACACGGAGTATGATTCCGCAGATAAGCGAGGACTACGATCTGCCGATTTTGTCGGTTTCGCTTGATGAACAGATGGGCGAGGCAAACCTACAGACAAGGGTTGAGGCGTTTATCGACCTTTGCCGAAGCAAGAAGAACGCCAAAAACGGCACAGCGGCGCAGAACGCAGAGAAGAAAGTCACCGCTGCCGGGAAAACTGCGGCAAAGGTTTAAGAGATATATAGCAAAAAGAAAGGTAAGATGATAAAGGTGAATGTATACATAGGAATCGATATAGGCTCTGTAAGCACGAATGTTGTGGCGGTTGACGAGAACGGAGATGTTGTATTTGACCGTTATATAAGGACGAACGGACAGCCCATCAACTCGGTAAAGAACGGTATGGCACAGTTGCGCGAGCAGATAGAAAACGGGGATTGCAACGTTTCGGGTGTGGGCGTTACAGGCAGCGGCAGGCAGATGATAGGACTTATGGTCGGTGCGGATGTTGTCAAGAACGAGATTACGGCTCACGCGGCGGCAACGGTGCATTTCCATCCGGAGGTACGCACAATATTTGAAATCGGCGGTCAGGATTCAAAAATAATAATTATCCGTGACGGAATAGTAACGGATTTTTCGATGAATACGGTTTGTGCGGCGGGTACCGGCTCATTTCTTGACCATCAGGCGGAAAGATTGGGTATACCGATTTCGCAGTTCGGAGATATGGCGCTTACCGCCGAAAACAACGTAAGAATTGCGGGAAGATGTACGGTATTTGCTGAGTCCGACATGATAGCCAAGCAGCAGTACGGCTATTCCAAAGCAGACATTATAAACGGTCTTTGCGAGGCGTTGGTAAGAAACTACCTCAACAATCTGGGCAGGGGCAAGAATTTGGCTGCACCGTTTGTGTTCCAGGGCGGGGTTGCGGCAAACAAGGGCATAATCCATGCTTTTGAGGAGCAAATCGGACATGAAGTGATTATACCAAAATATTATAACGTAATGGGCGCAATAGGCGTTGCGCTTATGGCAAAGCATCAGGTTGAGAGCGATGACGGCAAGACGCAGTTCAAAGGCTTTGACTGTATCGACCTTGAGTTTACGCCAAAGAGCTTTGAGTGCAGCGGCTGCGCAAACGCGTGCGAGGTAATCAAGGTGCTGATTGACGGAAAGGTTGCCGCGATGTGGGGCGACAAATGCGGAAAATGGTCTGCAAGCGTATAAAAAGCGGTATTGAAGAAATACTAAAAAGGGAAAATCGGACAGCGAATTGCGGCACGCTGTCCG
>URZD01000213.1 GCA_900552305.1 uncultured Eubacteriales bacterium | reverse complement strand
TCCGGCGGACGAAGCAAGGCTGACGCCTTGCAAGGACAACGGTTCAAAAAGATAGTGATTTTTTAACTACAGGGCATATTGTGTTCGACTCCCGTGCGCCTAAAAAGCGTATGCAGTCGGCGGACATTCAAAACCGCGGTTTTTATACGCCGCAGACAGCGCGGAATTTATCGGCAAAGCCGCCGTTTTTGGGGTTTTTCGGCTCGGACCTCCGACAAACAATTTACAACTCGGAAATTTTTGATATAAAACTCTTGAATACTTAATAAATATATGATATACTGTATTGGTAGTAGTGTAGTTTTTGTTATGAACACGGCTCGCGGCGGCGGTTTTCGCCCGCCCGAGGAAAATCGTTTGAATATTATTATGCCGCACCGCGCGGCGGAACGGAGAGATTGAACATGAATACGGATAATCAGGAAAAGCTCGGTACAAATACAAGCAAAAAAAAGCGGTCCTCGGACAGAAAGAAGAAGGTAGGCGTAGTCATCGGAATTATATTCGGCACGATTGTGATTTTTGTCGCGTCGTTCCTGCTTTCGTTTAATTTTATCATAAATCCCGTTACCGTTACCCCAATCGGCGACGCAAAGCTCGAAAAGGAAAATTCGGATTTAAAGGATAAGGTGCAGTTGCTTGAGGATCAGGTCGACTCACTTAATTCAAAGCTTGACAAATACAAGACATCAGGCGCGCCGTCAACCGTTACGGAAAAGAGCAGCAGCTCAAAGAGCAATACTTCAACGTCCTCGTCACAGAGCAAGACAACGAACGATTCGACAACAAAGAAATCAAGCTCATCGGATAAGACAACAACAAGCGGCAGCTCCGGCACGCATAACACAGCAGGCTCGGGCAGCGGCTCAACCGGTAAAACCGACAGTTCCGAGGTGAAGAAGCCGTCATCCGGAACTCCGTCCGCGTCACAACAGCAGACAGGCACAGGATCCGCGTCACAGCCGGATTCAAGCGGCTCGGGATTCTCGCCCGAAACAACGGTAACGCCAGAGGGCGGCACGCCGGAGAATAAGGACGATTCAATCCCGGTAATCGATATAGGCGAGTAAATCTTGCGCGCCTTTGCGGTCGGTTTTAAAACGACAGAACGCGGTGTTAACGCGTCATGATTGAAGCGCGGCTCGGCTGCGCTTTTAAGCGGTAACAGTAAATTTGTAAATTATCAGTTTCGGCACGGCGGGGAGGTTTAAGCCGCCCGGGCATATGCCGGATACATTTTGGGTCAGGCGCATGGAGTGAACGCAATACGGTTTAAATCACTTGCGCCCGTACCTATATAAAAAATTTTTTGGAGGAATTTGTAAATGTCACTGAAATACAAAAGAATAATGCTGAAAATCAGCGGAGAGGCTCTTGCGGGCAAAAAGAGCTTCGGACTTGATTCCGATACGCTTTCCACGATTGCACAGAAGGTTAAGGAATGCTCCGATATGGGCTGCGAAATTGCGATAGTTGTCGGCGGCGGCAACTTTTGGCGCGGCAGAACGGGCGAGGGCATGGACCGCACCCGCGCCGACCATATGGGAATGCTTGCAACGGTTATAAACTCGCTTGCGCTCCTTGACGCGCTTGAACATCACGGGGTTTCGGCACGCGTTCAGACCGCGATTGAAATGCGCCAGATTGCGGAGCCGTATATCCGTCTTAAGGCTATGCGTCACCTTGAAAAGGGCAGAGTTGTTATATTCGCGTGCGGAACGGGAAATCCGTACTTCTCGACCGACACCGCGGCGGCGCTCCGTGCGGCGGAAATCGACGCGGAAATCATCCTTCTTGCGAAGAAGGTTGACGCGGTATACGACAGCGACCCGAACATCAACCCCAACGCGGTCAAGTTTGACAGCCTGAGCTATATCGACGTGTTAAACCGCGGCTTGGGTGTTATGGATTCAACCGCAACATCCCTTTGTATGGACAACAATATTCCGATTCTTGTTTTCGGTCTTGACGATCCGGAGAACATAAAACGTGCCGTATCGGGCGAAACAATCGGTACAATTGTAAAATAGACAGATTTTTCCGACACAACATTTTTAATAAAAAAACAGAAAGGTTGCTTGAAATTATGAAAAACGCTGAAACAAAAATGGAAAAAACCATATCCGCACTCAAATCAGACCTCTCGGCAATAAGAGCGGGACGTGCAAACCCCGCAATTCTCGACAGGGTTACCGTTGAATACTACGGCGTTCCGACACCTATTCAGCAGGTAGGTACAATCGCCGTGCCGGAGGCGCGCACAATCACCATTCAGCCGTGGGATATGTCGATACTGTCGGACATAGAAAAGGCAATCCTCAAATCAGACGTGGGTATTACGCCTAACAATGACGGCAAGGTAATCCGACTTAACTTCCCGCCGCTTACCGAGGAAAGAAGAAAAGAGCTTGTAAAGGGCATCTCAAAGCGCGGCGAGGAGTGTAAGGTTGCGCTGCGCAACGTGCGCCGCGACGCTCTTGAAGGCTTTAAAAAGCAGAAGAAGGACGGCGAGATTACAGAGGACGACCTTAAAGACCTTGAAACAAAAATTCAGAAGCTGACCGATAAGTTTGTCGGCTTGGTCGACAGTATTATTGCGGACAAGGAAAAGGAAATAATGGAGGTTTAAACGCCTTTAAAGTCTATGCAGACCGCCGTTTACGGCTGTCGGTGTTTTGCGCGCTGCGGCGTTGTGCCGCAGTACGGGCGCCGTCGGTTATTGTGCGGTCTGTTGTGCTTTTAAAAAGGCGGCTGCGCTATAGCCGGCTTGCGCTTTTTCGGCGCTTTTAGGCTGCACACAGCATAAATTCCCGATTCTGTCGGAACGGAGATTTTTAAATATGTCAATTATAAGTTTATTCAAAAAGAAAACACAGCCGTCTGCGCTTGATTCGACCAACATTCCCAAGCATATCGCCATTATTATGGACGGAAACGGTCGCTGGGCGTCGCGCCGCGGCTTGCCGAGGAGTGCGGGACACCGCATGGGCGCAGAAACGCTAAAAAAAATCGTCATATACTGCAACAGCATAGGCGTGAAATACGTTACCGCATATGCCTTTTCTACCGAGAACTGGAACAGACCTCAAAAGGAGGTCGACTCAATCATGGGGCTTTTGCGAATGTATCTTATGCAGGTAGAGGAGCAGTTCGGCGGCACAAACGTAATTCTGAAGGTAATCGGCGACCGTACCCCGCTTTCGGACGAAATCAATAGGGCTATCGACTATGCGGAGGAATACACCGCAAAAAATACAGGACTTGTGCTGAGTGTTGCGCTCAACTACGGC
>URZD01000212.1 GCA_900552305.1 uncultured Eubacteriales bacterium | reverse complement strand
TTACATTCCGAACCCCCCCCTCCCGAAACCCCCCCGCCCCACCCGCCGCAACAATGAATATAAATCCGCCCATTGTCGGAGTCCCCGACTTTGCCTTGTGCCACTTTGGACCCTCCTCGCGGATTTCCTGTCCGAATTTCAGCTTATGCAATATCGGTATCATAAACACACCGTTTACCGCGGCAAGCACAAACGCTATCGCTGCCACCGTCAATATTTTTACCATTTTTACGTCCTCCTTAGTGAACATTTAAGCCGCGCGCAACCATAACTCCGCGTGTTTCAACCGCGCATCAACCATAACTCCGCGTGCTTTCAGCCGCGCAAAGCCGCCGCGTTGCGGCAATTCCGCCGATTTCAGCGCGCCTAATCCTTTTAGCCGCGGCTCTTTGCGATATAATCCGCCACTTCTTCAAGGCGCATACCTCTTGAACCCTTGAGCAGTATCACATCATTCGGCTTTATTATCTCGTCTATGTGCGCTTCAAGCGCGGAATTGTCGGGGAACACATAGATTTCCGAGGTTGCAAAACCCTTTTCAATCGCGCCCTCCGCAATGAATTTCGCGTTACTTCCGACCGCTATAAGGCAGCCTACGTCATATTTGCAGCAAAGTCCGCCGACCTCGCGGTGCGCCTGCTCCGCATAGTCGCCCAGCTCCAGCATATCGCCGAGAATCGCAACCCTCCTTGACGGAACGTTTGTATCGTTCGGCTTGGTTACCGAAAGCACCTCCAGTCCCGACTGCATCGAGGTCGGACTCGCGTTGTAACAGTCGCGTATCAGAGTGCAGCCGTCAAGCCGCTCTATTTTCTGACGCATTCCGCCCGGCGTAAACGCCTCTATCCCCGCGGCTATCTCCTTAATCGGAATGTTGTATTTTATTCCGACAAGGATTGCGGCAAGCGCATTATACACATGATGAATCCCCGCAACATTTATACGAATCGGATAGCTTGAGCCGCCGATTACCGCCTTGAACTCGGTTGCGTCCGAGAACGTCCTTACCTCTGTCGCGCGGATATCGCAGCCGTCCGAATCGATTCCGTAATACAGCGTTTCAAACGGAAGGCTGCCCTCCGTTTTGCGTAGGAATTTGTCATCGCCGTTCAGTATAACCGTACCGTCAGCCGACAACCCCTCCAAAACCTCCAGTTTAGCCTTCAGAATATTCTCCTGTGATTTCAGATTTTCTATATGCGAATAGCCGATATTCGTTATTATGGCGGTTTCCGGCTTTACAATCCGCGTCAGGCGCGAAATCTCGCCGAATGCGCTCATTCCCATTTCAATCACCGCAACCTCGTCACTGTCCTCGATTCTGAACAGCGTCAGCGGCACGCCTATCTCGTTATTGAAGTTTCCGTCCGTTTTCAGCGTTTTGTAGTGCTGCATAAGCACGCTCGCGACCATTTCCTTCGTACTCGTCTTGCCAACGCTGCCGGTTATCGCAACCGTAGGGAGGTCAAACTGTGCGCGGTAAAGCGCCGCAATGTCCTCCAGTGCGCGAAGGGTATCGTCCACCCTAAGACACGGCAGAGCCGTCTTTGCCTCATAATCGCGGCAAACCACACAGCACACCGCACCTTTTGCCGCAACCTGTGCCGCAAAATTGTGACCGTCAAAGCTGTCGCCGCGCAGCGCGACAAAAACCGCACCGCAGCAGTCACGGCGACTGTCGGTCACAACATCACCGACCTGTATATTCTCATCGCAGTTTTCAAGGCTGCCGCCCGTTGCCTGCGCAAGCTGTTTCAGTATAAGCCTTTTTTCCAATTCCGTCACCTCACATTTCCGAAGTATCAACCAGCTTCATTACTATTTCGCGTTCGTCAAACACGATTGTTCTGTCCTTTAAAATCTGATAGGTTTCATGTCCCTTACCCGCAAGGAGTATTATATCGTTCGGCTTGGCATTGTCAAGCGCGAACTCTATCGCGTCAAAACGGTTTTCTATCACCACATAGGCACAGTCGGTCTGCGAAATTCCGACCAGAATATCGTCGATAATCGCCGACGGGTTCTCCGTTCTTGGGTTGTCGCTTGTCACGATGCAAAAATCCGACAGTTCTCCCGCAATCTTGCCCATTTTGGGGCGCTTTGTCTTGTCGCGGTCGCCGCCGCAGCCGAACAGGGTCACTATTCTGCCCTTTGCAAAGCCGCGGATTGTGTTCAGTATATTCAAAAGTCCGTCGGGAGTATGCGCATAATCTATTATCACCGTATAGTCCGTGTCGGTTTTCACTACCTCTATTCTGCCCTTCACGCCGTGCGCCGCGCGCAGTCCCGCAGCAATTTTTTCAAGGCTCACGCCCGCCGCGATACAGCAGCTCGCCGCCGTCAGCGCGTTATAAACCGAGAATTTACCAGGGATTGCAAGACTGATATGCTCCTTCTTTCCTTTATAGCTCAGCGTAAATTCAACGCCGCTCATTCCGTATTCGATTTCCGACGCGCTTACTCCGTCCGCACAGTCTACGCCGTAGCAAATCGTCTCACCGCTGCAAGCCGCGAGCATTTTTTCATATGATTCATCATCGCGGTTAAGCACGCCCTTTTTGCACATACCGAAAAGAATTGCCTTTGCCGCAATATAATTCTCCATTGTCTTGTGGAAGTCAAGATGATCCTGCGTTATGTTCGTATATGCGCCGATGTCAAACTCGCACGCCGCAACGCGTTCAAGTGCAAGAGAATGTGACGAAACCTCCATAACAACCGTGTCCACGCCCTCGTCAGCCATTTTGGCAAACAGCTCCATAAGCTCTATCGAGTCGGGTGTTGTGCGGTGCGCGGGGATTACCGTCTCGCCTATCATGTTTTGGTTTGTACCGATAAGTCCGACCTTTTCGCCGCAGCTTTCAAGTATGGATTTTATAAGATATGTCGTAGTTGTTTTGCCGTTTGTTCCCGTTACTCCGATAAGTCTGAACTTTCGGAACGGATAGTCGTAAAACGCCGCAGCCATTTTTGATACCGCGCCGCGCGTGTCCTCGACTATTACTGTTGTCGCGGCAGTGTCCTCTATCTCATGCTGCGCGACTATTGCAACCGCGCCGCGCGACAGCGCGTCCTCCACGTAACTATGTCCGTCCGTCTGAAAACCCACTATGCAGACAAACACATCGCCCGGCTTGACCTCGCGCGAGTTTATCTTCACGCCCGAAACCCTGACGCCTATGTTTCCGCTCGACTCCTTTATTTCAACATCCTTCAGTAAATCCGACAATATCATGTTTTTAATCACCTTTCCCGTATGCGGAGTTTTCCGCGTTATTTATCTTTGTTAATCGCC
>URZD01000211.1 GCA_900552305.1 uncultured Eubacteriales bacterium | reverse complement strand
ATCGGCACAACGGATGGCAGGCTTCTTTATCAGAACGGCGAAATCGCATATTGCGCCGACCGCCCGTATTATCGCAGCGCAATGAACGGCGAGACAAGCGCGCAGTTTTTGGCAAAGGGAAGGATGAGCGGCGAGTCGGTGTTTGTGTTTGCGGTACCCGCATATGACAACGGGAGTCTTGTCGGTATGGTCGTTGCGACAAGGACTATAAGCGATATAAGCCGCGAGCTTGTCGGAGTGACCGGCGAAAATCAGGATAATTTCCTTTGTGACAAACACGGAAATATTGTCGCTGTTCCTGCGGGAAAGAAATTTAAAATAAATCCGGGCGGCAATATCAGACTGTATTTCAGGAGCGTGGATTCCAGCACGGAGATAAGGGAAAATGATGTGAGCGAGTACACATATAACGGAAAAAAGTATTTCGGCGTTTACATACAGTCGGGGCTTAAGGATATTTACATTTTCAGCGTGACTACCGCGTCATATGCGTCAAATATTGTGGGGCTTTACAGCCGTCTTGGAAATTATGTGACCGCTGTTATTTTTGCGATAGCCGTTTTGGCGTCTGCAATAGTGATAATAAGACTTATAAGAAGAATAAATATTGTAAACGCGCTTGAGCTGGAGCGCAGAAAAAAGCTTGAGGAATATCATAGCTTCTTGAATAAGCGTTCGCTTGAATATGCGGACGCAATCGGCTCGTTTTATCTGAATCTCACGCGAAACGAATGTGACTGCGGAAAACTGTTGCCTAAGACCATGAAAGAGAACTCGAAATGGAGTAATATAAAAACCGTTGATGATTTGTGTAGCGCGGTTGAAGAAAATATTTATCCTGCAGACTGCGAAAGATACATGGCAAGCCTGTCGCGCGACAGGCTCATTGCAGCATTTGAAAACGGAACTACAACGCTTCGCGATGAATTTCTCTTTTATGATTACAGGCGGCGGTATGTATGGATTCGGGTTATAACCGACCTTGTGCGCGACCCTATGACAGACGATTTGGAGGCTCTTACATACGCGCTTAATATAAACAGGGAAAAGCGCTTTGAGCAGATAGGTCAAAAGTTGATAAATGATAGCCTTGTGGCAATGGGACTTATTGATTTGAAGTCCGGTCTGGTTTTTGGGATAAAGACGATAGGCAGCAAAGTTCTTGAGAATTACGATCCGGAAAGCGGCTTGGATTTTGACAGCGTTGCGCTGAGGACTCTTGAAACCGTGCTTTCAAAACAGGATTTTGAGTATATAAAGAGCAGTGTTTGCATGAAGAATATTGTAGCGGCACTTGAGAACTCGGAGGAATACAGCCTTACAACACATCTGAACAACGGAAATAAGGAAAGTGACGGATATTACAGAATCAGCTTTTCGTATCTTGACGAACGGAGGGAGAGCATAGTTGTTTCCTGCGAGAACATAACCGATATTCTGGCAAGCAAGATGGATATTGAAACGGGACTTTATAACATTACGGGCTTCCACGAAAGGGTCAGCGAATGGATAAACGCCAATCCGGGAAAGCGCTACAGGGTTTACAGATATAAGATTGACGGCTTTAATAATATCAATGCGGTTTACGGTTATGACGAGGGAAAGCGCTACAGGGTTTACAGATATAAGATTGACGGCTTTAATAATATCAATGCGGTTTACGGTTATGACGAGGGAAATCGGCTGCTGCGCGAAATAGGAAATAAAATGCGTTCGTACAATACAGAGGACAGCTTTGCGGCTCGCATAAGCGACGACCACTTTGCACGTTTTTGTTCGGACGGTTACAAGACCGCGGAGGAGTGCTATGAGCGGCTTGCAAATGATTTTGCGGATTATCCGCTTGATTATCCTATCTCTTTTCACAGCGGAGTGTATGATCTCTGTGAGGAAAACTGTGATCCGCCGATGATGTTGTACAAGGCATATCTTGCACTGCAATCGGTAGAGGGCGACTTTGCCAATCATGTTGCGTATTACAGGGCTGGACTTATGCAGGCTACAGAAAAACAGCAGCAGCTTTTAAGCGAGGTAAAGAACGCAGCTGACAGCGGTCAATTTGAGGTATGGTTTCAGCCGCAGTTTAACTATGTGACGGGAAAACTTGTAGGTGCAGAGGCGTTGGTGCGCTGGCGGCATCCGGAGCGGGGTCTTATACCGCCGTCGGAGTTTGTTCCGCTGCTTGAACGCAGCAAGCAGATAACGATGGTTGACAGCTATGTCTGGAAAAATGTGTGCAGATACATACGCAAATGGAAGGACAAGGGCGTGGAGGTCCCGGTTTCGGTCAATGTTTCAAGGGTTGATATTCGCGACACCCGCACCTGTGAGACGCTCGCGGAATATGTGGAGGAGTACGGAATTTCGCCCGCCGTGCTGAGACTGGAGATTACGGAAAGCGCTTACATGAACGAAACAGAGGATCTCAGAATGGCGGTGAATGCGTTTGAAAAGGCGGGGTTTATAGTTGAAATGGATGACTTCGGAGCGGGGTATTCATCGTTGAATATATTGAAGGAACTGGATATAGATATACTAAAGCTCGACATGAAGCTTGTTTCCGAAATAGGCGGAAGCAACGCAAAGAACGATGTTATTATCCGAACGGTTGTTGAAATGGCGCGTTCGCTGAATATTGAGGTCATCGCGGAAGGTGTGGAAACAAAGGCGCAGGCGGAGTTTCTGAAGGCGCTCGGCTGTGTAAATATGCAGGGCTACTATTTCGGAAAGCCGATGTGCGTGAAGGATTTTGAGAAAACAGTCGGAGGTTTATAGAATCCGTGTATGCCGAAAATGACGTAATTTCGGTATGCTTTGACTGTGGATAAGTGAAAAACGGAATTATACGGTAAGTTGCCGCGGATTTGTGCCGTAGTGGCTTGAATCAGGCAGGAGGAAACCATGGAAAAGGTATTAAAGAGGACAGAACATTAACAAGGCTTTATGACAGAAATCAGTTTTTTGAAAAGGCAAGACCGATGATTAGCGAGCATGAGCCGAGCTATTATGTTTTGTCGTGCGTAAATATTGATAATTTTAAGGTTATAAATGCACAGCACGGAACTGCAGTCGGCGACAAGGTGATTCATTATGTTGCGGAAAGCATTGAAAACAGTATGGAGCAGATAGGCAGAATCTGTGCGCACATCGCGTCAGATGAGTTTGCTTCGCTCTATCCGTCGGAGTGTATGCGGTCGGAGGCTCTTAGGAAGGATACGCCGCGGCGAGCGCTCCGGACTGTATTTTTCAGCGTATACGGCTGCGCGTGGGAAGGTTTATAATTGACGAGCTGACACACCACGGTTTTTCCAAGCATAATAGCCGCTCCGAGAGATTTCGAGCAGCCGGCATAATTTATCTACAGAGACCTCAGAGCAATTAGCATCAA
>URZD01000210.1 GCA_900552305.1 uncultured Eubacteriales bacterium | reverse complement strand
TTGACCCGCTGCTCGGTCTTAAGGAGAATGTTATTATCGGTAAGCTTATACCTGCGGGTACGGGTATGCCTAAGTACAGCGAGATTGACGCTGTTCCTACCGTATCTACAAGTGATATAATATTTGATGACAGTCTTATCTAAGTAATAAAAGGGGCTGTTTAAAAAGTCTTACAAAAATCGGGGATGAAAAGTCCTCGATTTTTTGTATAGAAAAAAGGCTGAAACCGTTTATACAGCCTTTTATTTTTTAAGGGACAGTAAAACTTGATTTTTTATCATTATCTGAAAAAATGCAAAGAAACAGTGAAAAAGTGCAGATGCATAAAGTATGATGTAAAATTATCTGCTGTTTCAAAAAATTAGGCTGCCTGTTACGGTGCGGTCTGATTCTTTCTCACACGTTTTTTTCGGTCGCCTATTTCGTATTTGCAAAAGTATGTAATTTCGGGAAGGAAAAGGCAGGGTGCATTGACAATTTAACAAAAACACACATAAATTTGTAAAAAATACTTGATTTATACGTGAAAATATGCTATAATAAACAGAAATTTCGTCGTTTAAGACGGACTCTGGAGAGTCTCACAATGAAGTGAGCGCCGAAGGTGTACGGAAGGCTTCCGCGGTTTTCCAATCTCTCAGGCAAAAGGACAGGGCATAAATACTTGTTTTCACACTCTCCAAAGCCAAAGAAATTTGGCTTTATTTTTATTTCATGAGAAATTGTGCTGTCATTTATTCCACGAAGGAAAAGCTATTTCTTTAAAGGTGAATAAACCGGACTTTCAAGTCGAAAAAAGTCGATTTTCTTATGCTCGCGGGGCGGTGCAGCCGATTTCTTAAATTTGGGAGGAATATAAAATGGTAGATGAAGCGGCAAAGGTTTTAACATTTTCCGATATTATCGGAAAAATCGATGATTGGGTTTGGGGTATCCCTCTGATAGTTCTTATACTCGCGGCGGGAATTTATCTCACAATCAGAGTTGGTTTATTACAGGTAAGAAAGCTCCCCCTCGCACTCCGCTATATGCTTGACGACGAGGAAGAGGGCGAAGGCGAGGTTTCGAGCTTCGGTGCGCTGTGCACGGCGCTTTCGGCTACAATAGGCACGGGTAACATTGTCGGTGTTGCAACAGCCATAGCCGGCGGCGGTCCGGGTGCGCTGTTCTGGATGGAGGTTGCGGCGTTCTTCGGTATGGCTACAAAGTATGCCGAGGGTCTGCTCGCGGTTAAGTACAGAGAAATCGACAAGGACGGCAGAGTCCTCGGCGGTCCGTTCTATTACATAGAAAAGGGTATGGGCAAAAACTGGAAATGGCTTGCCGTTCTGTTTGCGATTTTCGGCGTTCTTGCCGGAATCATGGGCATCGGAACAATTACCCAGATAAACGGTATCACATCTGCGGTTCAGAACTTTTTTGACCCGAACGGCACAAATATCGCGTTTAGCATCGGCGGCATGAAGTATTCATGGGCGGTTGTTATAGCGGGACTTTTGGTAACCTTCTTTGTTGCGCTTGTTGTTATCGGCGGACTCAAAAGAATCGCAAAGGTTTCGGAGATTATAGTTCCGTTTATGGCTGTACTTTATGTAATATGCGCACTGATACTTATTATATGCAATATTACAAAGATTCCTGCGGCGATAGCTCTTGTTTGCAAATCGGCGTTTTGCCCCAAAGCGGTATTCGGCGCGGCGGCGGGTGTTACAATTAAGCTCGCTATGCAGAAGGGTATCGCGCGCGGTATCTTCTCTAACGAGGCGGGTCTTGGCTCGGCGCCAATCGCGGCTGCGGCGGCAAGAACAAAGGAGCCTGTTCGTCAGGGTCTTGTCTGCATGACCGGTACATTTTTTGACACGATAGTAATTTGTACAATGACGGGTCTTTCGATTATCCTCACGGGCGCATACAATGACGCAATGAGCGGAACGCTTGTCGGAGCGCAGGTTACGGCACGGGCATTTGAGTTGGGTCTGCCGTTCTCCGACAGTGTATGTACCTTCCTGCTCATGATTTCGCTTGTGTTCTTCGCGTTCACAACGATACTCGGCTGGGATTACTATTCCGAAAGATGCCTTCAGTACCTTGTAGGCGATAAGAAGGGCGTTTTGATGGCGTTCAAAATCCTTTACATAATCGCCGTTTTTGTAGGACCGTACCTCACGGTTGACCTTGTATGGACGTTTGCGGATATATTCAACGGTCTTATGGCGTTCCCGAACCTCATCGCGCTGTTTGCACTCAGTGGCGTTGTTGCGTCGGAAACGAAAAAGTATTTTGAAAAGCACAAGCTGTAAAAAGAATTACAACCCAAAGGGTTAATTATTATGCGGAATGTTCAGTGTATTTATCCGAAAAATCACTATTCGGATTTTTCGACCGTTACACTGTGATTGCCGCTCAGGGCGCGGATTATTCCCGAAATTCCCCACTCCGAGGTGCGCATACTTGCGATATGGTCATGGTAGGGCGAATTTTGAGGGAAATACAGCGGCGCGTCCGTTGAATAGGTTATTAAATCGGTACCGTCTGCTTCGGCAGACGGTACTTTTTCGCATATTTTCAGAGCAAGCTCCATATCCCGTCGCGCAGTGGTCGCATAGTCACAAGTCTCCGAAACCGAAACAAGCATAAACACCAAAACTGCCGAAACCCACACGGCAGGAGTCAGCGACCGAAAAAGCAGCGGCAAAACCGCGTCAAGAATAAGAGCCGCTCCCAGCAGCGACGGCACAGCGTTGCGGAAATTAAGCCACAGATTTTCGCTTACCCAAAACGGCACAGCGGGAGCCGCGGCGAGGAGTGTTCCGCAAATCAGCTTTGTACGAATTGCCGCAGCTTTAAATCCGACCCGCGCGGAGAGGTCAAACACCCACGCACACAGCGCAACAAGCGCAATAAGCCAAATATATCGGCGCTCCGACATAATCATCCGCATACCGCGCAGAGTGCCGCGGAATATCAGTTTAAGCTGTACGCCGCCGCACATTTCGGCGGCATTTTTGATAAATTCAAGGTTGTGGCTCCAAAGTTCGGCGGGCGGAACGACCGTCAGTCTGTGACCGTTGTTTCCGCTTTTTCCGAATATGATGTAATACGCGCCGAGCACAAGAAACGCGAAAACGGCGGCGGCAATGCTTTCGGCGGCAAACGCCGTGCCGTTTTTTTGTCTGCCGAGCAGTGCGAAAACTGTGACCGCGGCGAGCGAAAGCGCCGCCGCCTGTTCGTAAAACCACACGGAAACAAACGTAAATATTGCCGCGGGGAGCAGCCGTTTTTTTGCGGTGTAAAGACACGCAAGCGCGGCAAAAAGCAGTGGCGGCGCAAGGCGGCTTGACGCGGAAATCCAAAAAATGCCCTCGGAATTTATCGGGGCAAGCGCATA
>URZD01000209.1 GCA_900552305.1 uncultured Eubacteriales bacterium | reverse complement strand
CTAAAGCTAAAAAGCGTTAGAAGCCAACCGCCGCACCCTTGTCCCGGCAGTAAAAAGCCGGCAGAAACCATTTTTAAAGTTTCTGCCGGCTTGATTTTCGTAAAATTAAACTCTTGATAAATACTCAGATGTTCTTGTGTCAATCTTAATCTTGTCACCCTCGTTAATGAACATCGGAACATTGATTGTCGCGCCTGTCTCAACAGTTGCCGGCTTTGTAACGTTTGAAGCGGTATTGCCCTTTACGCCCGGCTCGGTTTCGGTAACCTCAAGCTCAACAAATGTCGGCGGCTCAACCGCAAACACGTTGCCCTTGTACGAAAGAATCGTAACAGTCATGTTCTCCTTTACAAATTTAAGCGCGTCACCGAGCTGATCCTTGCTGAGCGGAATCTGCTCGTAATCCTGATCCATGAAGTAGTAAAGACCGCCGTCCTCGTAGATGTACTCCATATCCTTTCTTTCGATGTGAGCCTTCTCAACCTTCTCTGTCGGGTTAAAGCTGCGCTCAACAACCGCACCCGTAATTACGTTTTTCATTTTTGTTCTTACGAATGCCGCACCCTTACCGGGTTTTACGTGCTGAAATTCAACAACCTGATATACGTTACCTTCAAATTCAAAGGTAATGCCGTTTCTGAATTCGCCTGCTGATATCATTGGTTTATCCTCCTATTTATATTAGTCTATTTTATATTGTATAACACATTTAAAAAAAAATCAAGAAAAATTTTTATTTTCTTTTCAAATTCTTCCTTTTACGCGTTAATTTTTCACAAACCGCGCCGTTTTACATTGTTGTGCGGAAACCCTTGCCGAGAATATCGCTCGAATTTGTAATAACTGTAAACGCGTGCCTGTCAATCTGCCTTATATATTGTTTCAGCACGACCGCCTGACCTCTTTTGAGTACGGTTATAACCATTTTCTTGCCGTCATGCGTAAACGTGCCGCGACAGTCCGAAACCGTCGCTCCGCGGTGCAGCTCGTCGTTGATAAATTCGCAGATTTCGTCCGGCTTGCTTGTCACAATGGTAAAGCACTTTGAAAGGTTTATTCCGTCAATCACATTGTCCACGACAAACGCCTTAAGCGCAAGTCCGAGAAGCGAAAACATTCCCGTTTCTATCCCGAAAATCGGAAACGAAACCGATGCCAGAATAAAATCCGAACAAAGCAAAGCCTTGCCTATATCAAGGCTTGAATACTTTTTGAGAATCATTGCAACAATATCCGTACCGCCGGAGCTTGCGCGCTCGTTAAAAATCAGCGCGCTGCCTATCGCCGTCAGGCCTATCGCAAACACAAGCTCCAGCATCTTCTGGTCGGTCAGCGGACCGCTCATCGGGTACACGCGTTCAAAAAGCCATGTTACCGCAGACAGCAAAAGGCTGCTGTAAACCGTTTTCACCGCAAAGGTTTTACCGAAAATCAGCAGTCCCACAACCAAAAGCAAAACATTTGCCGCCATCATGTACTCCGCCTGAGTTATGTGCGGATAAAGCCGTCCGAGTATGATTGAAAGGCTGCTGACGCCGCCGGTCGAAAAATTGTTGGGAAATTTAAAAAAGTATATCCCGATTGCCATTATAACCGAACCCGCCGTAATAAGCAGATAAGAACGGATTTCCTCCGATAGATTCTTTTTCATTGCCATACTTATCCCTCCGCATATTGTATGCCTTATGCCTGTGCCAAAGGCACTTTTTTTACGCAAAAACGCAGCAGCCGCGCCGCATACGGCAAACCCGAATTTGCCTAAAGCACAATCAGCTCTTTTGTTTCGTAGGTGAAGTTCCTTATTCCGTTCTCCGTTATGCAGACCATATCCTCAATCCGCACTCCGCCCACGCCCGGAACGTAGATTCCCGGCTCGCAGGTCACAACCATGTTCTTCTTCAGAACGGTTTCCGAGCGCGGCGACAAATTCGGCAGCTCGTGAATCCTGAGCCCGACTCCGTGACCCAGGGAATGTCCGAAATACTTGCCGTAACCCGCCTTTTCGATAACCTGTCTTGCCGCAGCGTCCGCGACCTTGCCGATTATGCCCTCGCACAGAATATCAAGTCCCGTCTGCTGCGCCGCCTTGACCGTTTCATAAATCCGTTTAAGCTCGTCACTCGGCTCTCCGACCGCAACAGTCCTTGTCATATCCGAGCAGTAGCCACCGTAAACGCAGCCGAAATCCATCGTAATAAGGTCGCCGTTTTCGATCTTTTTTTCGGTCGACGTTCCGTGCGGCAGACTGGTTTTTTTACCCGAAATCGCAATGGTATCGAACGAGGTTTTCTCGCCGCCGTTCTTTTTCATAAAATACTCAATCTCCGCGGCGATTTCCTTTTCAGTCACGCCCTCCTTAATAAAGCCGAGTATATGCCGAAACGCGCGGCACGCAATGTCCTCCGCCTTCTCCAGTTTCAAAAGCTCCGTTTCGGTCTTGACTGCGCGGAGAGCGTCCGCCGAGTCGCCCAGACCCTTCAGCCGTATCCCGTCAAGCGTGCCGCGGAGCCTGTTGAACTCGGCAACCGACATCTCAAAATCCTCAAAGGCAAGCGTTTCAAAGCCTTTGTCCTTTGCCGCTTTTGCCGCCGCTCCGATATAATCGTTCGTCTGCTTCACGGAAAAGTCCGCCGACTCGCGCTCTGCCTGCTCCGTATACCTCGAATCGGTAAACAGTATACGCCCGCCGCCGTAGATGAGCGCCGCGCCCTCGCCGCCGGTAAAGCCGCTGAAATATCTGAGATTGTGCGGTGACGTAATCAGCGCCGCGTCCGTTTTTTCAAGAATTTTGTCAAGCCTTTTGTACATCGCACATACCTCCGTAAATTTCCTGCATCCTTACAGCGTCGCGGGTTTGCGTTCCCGCCGATTCGCAGATAATTATCGGCGAATAGCCGCGTTTTGCAACAATCTCCGCTATCGGGTCAAACTCCGGCTCAAACCCGACCTCGTCAAAACGGCGGTGCTTTTTCTCGCCGCTTGCGGTGTACTCTATCCTGCTGTAGTGCATATGCAGCCGCGACACGCGGTCGCGCCCCAGCGCCTTCAGCAGCTTGTCAAACACCCGCTCATAGTCGCCGAGTGTCTTTAAGCCGCCTATGCTCTGCGCGTTCACATGACCGAAATCAACCGTCGGAATAAGCCGACCGTCTATGGTACAAAGCTCCGCGACCTCGTCCACGTTTCCGAGCTGATTTACCTTACCCATTGTCTCGGGGCAAAGCGTAATATCGCCGAGCCCTTCTTCGTCCGCCGCGCGTATTGCCCGCCACAGCGTGTCCTTTGCAAGGTTCAGCGCCTCGCGCCGTGTGATTTTTCCGCACGAGCCTGAATGGACGACCACCCGCGCCGCGCCCATCAAGCGTGCGGCGCGCAGCGTCTGCAAAATGTAGCCTACGCTGTTGTCG
>URZD01000208.1 GCA_900552305.1 uncultured Eubacteriales bacterium | reverse complement strand
GCAAGCGCGCATCCCGCCGCCGCAAGTGCGCCCAGTCTGAATCTTATGTACCTTTTTTTCATAATTCTCACCAACCAAATGTTATTATCTCCGCCACAGAGGGCGGCGGTTTTTGATATACAAAACCGACCGCCGCGGCGGAAAATGTGCAGAAAGTGTAATGCCGCCCGCCTTATGCGGCGCGCGCCTTACACTCTCTTTTTTTGCCGTGATTACGGCGGCTCTCTCGTCTTGTACCTTCAGGCAAATTCGCCCTAAACAAGTCCGAAGCTAATCTCCAGAGCCGCGTTGACCTTGGTCATCAGCTTATCGTCAAGATGACCGATTTTTTCTTTAAGTCTTTTTTTGTCAATGGTGCGGATTTGCTCGGCAAGGACAACGGAATCCTTGGACAAGCCGTACTCATTTGCGTCAAGCTCTATATGAGTCGGCATTTTTGCCTTGTTGATTTGTGACGTAATCGCGGTTGCGATTACCGTGGGACTGTATTTATTACCTATATCGTTCTGGATAATAAGTACGGGCCGCACTCCGCCCTGCTCGGAGCCTACTACAGGACTCAAATCCGCATAATAAATGTCTCCTCTTTTTATTATCACAATTATTCACACTCCGCAAGTTTTTGTTCGCACAGTGCAAGCGCGTCGTTGTCGGCGGCTGTCGCACTGTTCGCCAAACTAAGATTGATGCGGGACATTTCCTTGTAGCCTTCAATTAACCTGCTTATATCGGCGTCCGTACACGGGCGCGCGCTGCTGTTTTCTTCCGAGTACATTCCAAGTCCCCCTAAAATCAATCCTATTATTACTATACGTAGCATGACTTGTTTTAGCTCACAAATACCGCAAAAGCTATGTATTTACAAGTCATAGTCGTGGAGAAGGTAGTTGACGCTCTTTACCACCCTGCCGGATTTGATATAAATGCGGGGGATTCGTTTACCTATGATGCACGATATTTCGTAGTTAATTGTGCCGAATTTTTCGGCAATGTACTCAATGGGAAGGTTGTCCTTCCCTGCATTGCCGAACAAGGTAACCTCGTCACCGACATTTATATTATTGACATTTGTAACGTCAATCATACACTGATCCATACAAATTCTTCCTATCTGCTTTGCGCGCCGGCCGTCGACAAGTACGTCAACCTTCCCTGACAGCAGCCGCGAATAGCCGTCGGCGTACCCTACCGCAAGGGTTGCAACCTTCATGCGCTTTGGCGCGCGGAATGTTCTGCCGTAGCTGATACAGCTGCCCTCGTCAACCTCCTTGACGTGTATGACGCGGGTCTTAAAGCTCATTGCGGGAATGAGGTCAAGCACGCTTTTGTCAACCTCCTCGGAGGGGTACATTCCGTACATAATCACTCCGGCGCGCACCATATCAAGCTGCATTTCGGGAAAGCGCATAATAGCCGCGCTGTTGCAGACGTGCTTGCTCGGTATGCTTATGCCGATTTCCTCAAGCTTTGCCGCAAGATTGGTAAACCGCTCGAACTGCATATGCGTATACGTATCGTCCGTCTCGTCCGAGGTCGCAAAGTGCGTGAACATTCCCTCAATTTTTATATTCGGCAGCATGGAAATCCGCAGAATATCGTTTATTGCCGCCGCGCGGTTTGCGGGCGAGTCATCGTAAAGAAAGCCGATACGTCCCATTCCCGTGTCGATTTTTATGTGAATTTTTGCGGTTTTGCCCTGTAGCGCCGCCTCTTTTGAGAGGTACTCGGCAAAATCGGTATTGTACACACACGGCATAATATCGTATTTGATAAGGTCGCTTGCCATGTCGGAGGAGGTGTTCCCCAAAATGAGTATGGGAACGCCGAAGCCGTTTTTGCGCAGCTGAATAGCCTCGTCCGCGCAGGCAACCGCAAGCTCGTCAGCGCCGCTTTTCAGTATGGTTGACGCGGTTTCCTCAAAGCCGTGACCGTATGCGTCAGCCTTGACAACCCCCATAAGCTTTACGTCCTTTTTCAAAAGTCCTTTGATTTGCTTTACATTGTGTTCAATGGCGTCAAGATTGACCTCCGCCCATGAACGCTGCATATTGTTTATCATTTTTTTCACCTTTTATGCGTTTAAAATTTAATTTCTCCGTCATCCGAGTTGAGCCTGAATTCAATGAATTTAACGGTTACGCGCGGTTTGCCGTCCGTGCCGTAGGTAGTAAGCCTCAGCGGGAGAAAGGTTTTGTTGTCAACGGTAAGCGTCTGACGGAATTTATCGGACGTTCCCGAGGATATATAGCAGTCGAGCACGGTTTCGCCGCCCGAAAAGCCGCCGGAGCTTTTTGCCGCCGATTCCTCGCTGCCGAAGTATTCGGCAAAGAAATCGTTTACAAAAAAGCAGTTTCTTGTTTCGGGAGCCGGAGAGGGAACGCTCTCGTCCTTGCCGAATCCCGATTTAAGCGTTGCCTTCCCGCCGCGGAACACATAGCCGCTACCGGCGAGCGCTTCGGGGGAATCGATTACAAGAGTATAGCTGTCGGGCGCCGTGTAGCTCTGGCGCACATGATAGACCGTTTCGGTGCGCGGATTCTCAACGGTGATTTCCGCCTCGGCATAGAAATTTTCGATGTTGCTGTAGCGTTTGTAAATCTCCTTGTATGCGTCATAGCCGTCCGCGCCGCGGGAGCAGGATGCACACAGGCTTATCGTAAGTACAAATGCGGCAAGAGCCGCGATGTACTTTTTCATTGCCTGTCTCCGTTCATAAAAATTTGAGTGTTTCAAGGAATGCCGCGGGCAATGCGCCGCACAAATCCGAGGCAATCAGACCGTGGACGCCCTTTTCGGCAGCCGCAATATCGCCCGCAAGCCCGTGCAGATACACGCCCAGTACGGCGGAATCATACGGAGTGCAGCCCTGCGCCGCAAGCGCGGCAACCACTCCGGAGAGTACGTCACCCGTGCCGCCGGTCGCCATTCCGCAGTTTCCGCTCGGGTTTACGGCGGTTTTACCGCCGCGCGCCGCGACTACCGTACCCTCGCCCTTCAGCGCGACCGTAACGTCAAAGCGGTCGGCAAAGTTCTCCGCGGTTTTGATGCGCGCCGACTGGATTTCCGAAATGGAAAGACCGTTGAGCCGCGACATCTCGCCGGGGTGCGGGGTGAGGATAACGCTGCATTTTTTCCTGTTTAATATATCTATATTCGCGCTGAGCGCATTTATTCCGTCCGCGTCTATTATCAGCGTTTTTGTAAATTCGGTTACAATCCGTTCAAGCAGAGGAAGAATACCGCGACCCTTGCCAAGACCCGGACCGAAAACCGCCGCGTCCGCATTTTTTATGTTTTCAAGAACGGTATCAGCCGCGGCTGCGGAGATGATTCCGTTTTCGTGAGGGAGCGGAACTGTCATAGCCTCGGTCAGCTTGACCGCAAGAATCGGCTGCTCGCTCGAAGGGGTAAGCGCGGTTACCAGTCCCGCGCCGCTGCGCAGCGCGCCGAGCGCGGAGAGCGCCGCGGCTCCTGTCATTCCCTTTG
>URZD01000207.1 GCA_900552305.1 uncultured Eubacteriales bacterium | reverse complement strand
GAATAGTCCGTACCGCTCTGCAGCGCCACCTTGTACGAATATGTTCCGATAACCTCGCTTGCCGAGAGGTTAAGCGAGTTCTGCATAAGCAGTATCTTTTCATAACCTATGCTCATCATGCTTCCGACGCTTAAAATAAACAGGATTATGAACGTCGGCATGATTGACGGAATGTCTATGTGTATAAGCTGACGCACCCTGTTTGCGCCGTCGATTGCCGCCGCCTCATAAAGCTCCTGGTCAACGCTCGAAAGCGCCGCAAGGTATATTATCGCATTCCACCCAAGCATCTGCCATATGCCCGACCACACATAAATGTGCGCAAAATATTTCGGCTTTGACCAAAGGTCTACCGCCTCCACTCCAATCATACGGCAGATATTGCCGTAAAGTCCTATTCTTGAATTGAGCAGCTGTGACAGTATGCCGACCATGATTACCGTTGAAATAAAATACGGCATATATGTAATCATCTGCACCGTTTTCTTGTACGCCCTGCACCTGACAACATTAAGAAGGAGTGCAAACACCATGGTCACAACCGCCTTAACCGGTATCATATAGAGTGAAATTTTGAGCGTATTCAGGAAAACCTGCAAAAACTTCGGCGTTGTCACCATCTTTCTGAACTGAGCCATGCCTACCCATTTGCTGCCCCAGATTCCGCCCGACGCCGAATACCTTTTAAACGCAATCTGCAGTCCCAGCATGGGATAGTAGCAGAATATCAAAAGCAAAACCATAGGTATAAGCAGCATAAGGTACAAATCCCAGTTTGCCTTTATCCTGTTCAGCCTTCGGTTTCGCAGCGCCCTTTCGGCGTCTTGTCTTTGCTTTATTTCTTTAACCATAATATTGCCAACTCCTTTTGCCGCCCCTGTGCAGAGCAACAACAATTTTATGTCATACCGTGCGGGGGCGGAAATCCCCGCCCCCGCGCATCGTTTTTGCTTATTTACCCGCACTTAAAAATGCGTCATAGCCCTTCTGTGCAAGCTCTAAGTACCTGTCTACACCGAGGTTTTTAAGGCTGCCTGTGAATTCGCTCCAATCCTTGTCTATATCCTTTTCACCCGATACAAAGAGTGCAACCGTTTCCTTTACATATGTCGAAATCGAATTGTAAAGATCATTGAACTCCTGCATATCGTCAAGGTCAAGAGCCATCTGAGTGCGCAGGAATATTTCATCCGGACCCTTGCCGATGTATGCCGGGAGCGCCTGCGCCTTTATGTACTCACCGTTAAGCGGGTCGCCGTCCCATGCAAGCGTATCGCTTATATCAGCTGAACGGTACGACGGATTAAACTGATTCCAGTGTGAATTCTGAATTGAACCGTATGGCAGTATCTGAAGTATTTTCGCCTTTGCGCCTATGCTTGCAAACATTGCCGGCGTACTCTCGTCAACACGTTTCCAGTCCGTTCCCTCAACACCGTAGCGCGAGAACAGTGACGCATCCTCCGAAAGCATGAAATCAAAGAACCTGAATGCTGCCGCGGGGTTTTTGCACTCCTTGGTGATTATTCCGCCGCCCTGTACGCTTGCATCCCTTTTATACGCATACGCTATGCCGTCCGGTCCTTTAAGCGGCGGCAGCGCAACAAAGTCCTTAAGTCTTTCCGGATTATCCGAGAACAGCACATCCGGCGAGCCTGACGCAAACGCGCCGACAACCGGGTCGTCACTTGCGCAAAGCGAACGCAGCATATTTGTGTCCTGCGTATAGCACTGAATATCCAGTCCCTTTGCCGCCGCAAGCTCCGAAATGTATTTAAGAGCCTTTTTGTATGTGTCCGATGTGTAGTTAAGCGAAAGCTTGTGATTCTTGCCCACCACAAAGCCGTCGTTGTAATCATCATAAATAAACGAGTTGATAAGGAAGTCAACCGGCTTTTCGTTCCAGCCGTCCTTGCTGCCCGTGAATCCTATCTCATCGTTTCTGCCGTTGCCGTTCGGGTCCTTCGTCACAAACGCCTGCATAACCTTCTTAAAGTCCTCGGTAGTTTCCGGCATTTTAAGTCCGAGCTTATCAAGCCACGCCTTGTTGATAAACGCCTTACCGCCGTAAACATTTCCCGTCTGCTCCGCAACATTAGGCATAAAATACTTCTTGCCGTTTGCGGAGGTCAGGTAGCTTTCAAAGTTTTTAACCTTTGTGTTCTTTGCCATTTCCTTTATCCAGTAGCCGTATTTTTCCATGTACGGTGTAAGGTCCAAAAATACGTTCCTGTCCGCATATTCAAGGTATGTTGACTGCGGAAGTGAAAAACCGCTCAACACCTCCGGCAGCTCGCTGCCCGACGCAAGCATTACGTTCAGCTTTTCGGTACCGCCGCTTGACGGGAACTCATAGAATGTGAGATTTATTCCCGTTTTCTCGGTCAGGTACTTTGTAAACGCGTTTGTCTTTAAATCCTTTATCTTTGACGTACCCGGGATTCCGACCTGAAGCGTAATCGCTTCCTTTACAACGGGAAGCTCGCCCGCCGCCGTAACGTTTGCGTCCTCCTTGATTGTCTGCTCCGCGACATCCTTCTTGCCGCAGCCCGTAGCCAAAATACATACCGCGCCGATTGCCGCAAGCGCGCGTCTTGTCTTAGTTTTCATTATTTGTCTCCTCCTTTACGCTATCCTTAATAAATACTATACCAAGCGCGTCGTCATATCTGACGTCCGAGCCGAGCGTTTCCGCAATAAACCGCAGCGGCACAACGGTTCTGTCGTTCACCGTGGTCGCCGCAACGTCAAGAGTATACGGCTCGCCGTTGACCTCCGCGATATTGCTGTCAATAACAATCTTTACCAGCTTATTATTGCCTATCGTGTACACCGCATTTTCCTTTTCGTTCCAGCATACCTCGCACTTAAGCGCCTCAAATATCGCGCGCATGGGTACAAGAGTTCTTCCTTCCTTGATAAACGGCTGTGTTTCGCCGCAGTCAAGCTTGTAGCCGTTTACGGAAACCCTTATTGTTCCTGTGCTTTTCTGCACATAGTCCGCGCCGAAAACCAGTCTGATTTCGCCGTAATTCTTTGTCGAAACATAGTTGGTGTTGTCCTCTGTACTCCACGCGGTCATGCCCTGTCTTTCCAAACCGAGCGCGTCGTTTATCAGAATATCAAAGCCCATCACCGTTCCGTCGGTCGGCAGAATCTGAAGCCACGGCAGCATCATTTCCACCGTGTAGCCATAGTCCGTCTTTGTTGCCGCGCTTTTAAAGTCCTTCGTCGCGGCATTGCCTATGCTTTGGCTCCCGAGCGCGGTTACGCGGTACTGTGTGTCGTTACCGTCCTTTATTGTCGATTTAGAATTGTCCTCGTCGGTAAATATCTCCACACTGTCCTGTTTATATTCCTCCGCAGCCTCGTTTGCCGGGGTTGTCTCTGTCACCTCCGCATAGACATACAGTCCGTCGTCATCCCATGCCATCCATGCCTTTGCCGTGCTTGGCTCCTCAATTGCCGAGCCTCTTACAACATTTTTG
>URZD01000206.1 GCA_900552305.1 uncultured Eubacteriales bacterium | reverse complement strand
CGCACGGTCATAGGTCTCCACGGAAAAGGGGTCAACGCCCGTATGCCGTTACGGATCGCCCCTAAACCTTAACTCCCAGCACACACCCCCGACTGGGCGTCGCGAGCGCGCACAAGGAACTTCATCGATATGCCCTCCGGTGAATTTTTAGGCCCACCCTGGGAATTGAAGTCACCGACTAGAATACTGTTACCCCAATATTCTTTTACAGATTTATTATTATATTATATAGCATTTTTCCGTTAATGTCAACCGATATTTTCATCAAACTTCAATTTTTTTGCGCCGCAATTTTGCCGCCTTCAACGCCAGCCGCGTATTGACAAAAACCGATATATATGGTATTATATTAAAAATGTACATATGAAAATGGGAGTATGTTCGATTTTTTTGCAAAGGACTGCTTCGCAGCTTATAGCTCGCCTTGTATAAAACACGTTTTCACTGTACAAGCCAAACGGTTGGGAGAACTTTAAATGATTGAAATTAAGAATCTGTGCAAAACCTTCAGCACTGACGGCGGCAATGTCGAGGCGCTGAAAAATGTTAATATTTCCGTTGACGACGGTGATATATACGGCATTATAGGTATGAGCGGCGCGGGAAAAAGCACCCTTGTCCGCTGCATCAATATGCTTGAAAGACCGTCGGAAGGTACCGTCGAGATTGACGGCAAAGACCTTTGCAGCCTTTCCGAAAAAGAGCTCCGCGAGGTCAGACGCAGCGTTACCATGATTTTTCAGGGTTTTAACCTTCTTATGCAGCGCAACTGCCTTAAAAATATCTGCTTTCCGCTGGAGCTTGCGGGCGTAAGCAAGGCGGAGGCAAAAAAGCGGGCAACCGAGCTTTTGGAAACGGTCGGACTTCCCGACAAGGCGCACGCGTACCCTGCGCAGCTTTCCGGCGGACAGCAGCAGCGAATCGCGATTGCGCGCGCTCTTGCGACAAATCCGAAGGTACTCCTTTGTGACGAGGCTACAAGCGCGCTGGACCCCAAAACGACACATTCCATTTTGGAGCTTATCCGCGACATCAACAAAAAGCTCGGTATCACGGTTATAATAATCACCCACCAGATGAGCGTGGTTGAGGAAATATGCAATAAGGTTGCAATCCTTGACAACGGCCGCGTGGTTGAAAAAGGTGCGGTAAGCGAGATTTTTGCCAATCCGCAGTCAGCGGCGGCAAAACGCCTTGTGTTCCCGGACGGCGCGGGCGGCGCTCCGATTGTCAACCCCGGTGAAACCTGTATCCGAGTTGTATTCAACGGCGCACTTGCGGCAGGCTCGCCGCTTATCTCGCAAATGGCGATTGATATAAACATCGCGCCCAACATACTCGCCGCGTCCACAAAGATTATCGGCGATAAGGTATACGGACATATGCTGCTCGGCATATCCGGCGGCGCGGCTAATGTAAAAAAGGCTACAGAATATTTGCACAAAACAGATGATATTATTGTTGAGGAGGTGTCCGCCAATGTTTGCCAAAATGTTTGATGCCGCAGTTGTTGCCGAGGCTGCGGAGATACTGAAAACCGAGTTCCCGTTTGCAACATGGGAGACCGTTTACGTTACGGTAATAGCAACGCTTCTTGCCATTGTTATCGGACTTCCGCTCGGCGTACTCCTTGTCGCGGGCGAAAAGGGCGGAGTGCTGCCGCTGCCGTCATGGCTCATGCGCACTCTCGGCGTTATAATCAACCTTCTGCGCTCGGTGCCGTTCCTCATTCTTATGATAATGGTTTTCCCGCTTGCGCGGCTTATTGTCGGCACAACCGTAGGCACGGTCGCGTCAATCGTTCCGCTTGTTATTGCGGCGTTTCCTTTTGTTGCAAGGCTTGCCGAAAGCAGCCTTCGCGAGGTCAACCCGAACATAATCGAAATGGCGCAGAGTACCGGCGCAACACCTATGCAGATTATAGTTAAGGTTATGATTCCCGAAAGCGTTCCGTCACTCATTTCCAACGCCACGATTGCCATAACGACCATCCTCGGCTACTCCGCGATGAGCGGTATTATCGGCGGCGGCGGTCTGGGAAAAATCGCGATAAACTACGGCTATTACAGATATAAATACCTTGTAATGCTCGCCGCGGTTATCCTTCTTATTGTTATGGTTGAGGTGTTCCAGGGTATAGGTACCTACCTTGCAAAGAAATCCGACAAGCGTCTGAAGGGCAGAGCATAGTTTATAATTCCGAAAACTGTTTAAAATAGGTTATAATACCATAAAGGAGCGTCAAATATGTTGACAATGAATCAAATTACACTTGCAGCCGAAACGGTTGCAAAGGAATTTCCCATAATCCGTATGAAACTTTTCGGTTCATATGCCGAAAAACGCAGCACAGATTCCAGTGATGTTGATATTCTTGTCGAATTTGATTCACAGGCGTGTATCACGCTTTTAACGGTTTGCAGTCTTAAAAACCGAATGGAGGAATTACTCGGTACACCGGTAGATGTTATAACCCTTCCGCTGCCCGAGGATTCAATTCTTGAAATAAGCAAGGCGGTGCCGATTTATGCAGCATAGGGATATTGTTACTCTGTCCAAAATAGTCAAAGAAGCAGAATTTGCAATAAAAATGCTTTCCGATATACCTCAAAGTGTTTTTATCAATGATGAAATACTGAAACGCGCAGCTGCGATGTCTGCAATCAATATTGGTGAGCTTGTCAAAAACCTCTCACAGGAATTTCGAAATGAGTACAACAACGTACCATGGAAGGCAATCTCAGGCTTTCGCGATATAGCAGCGCACAAATACGGAACATTAGATATGTGTATCGTCTACAATACTATAAAGGTGGACATTCCCGCTTTAAAGAAAAGCATAGAAAATATATTATCTGAAAATAAATCGTAAGGACAATTTGATAAAAATGAAAAAAAATCTTCTTGTAGCGCAGTCGGGCGGACCGACCGCGGTTATTAACTCATCGCTTGCGGGCGTAATCCGCGGCGGAATCGAAAACTCCGACCTTGTCGGCGAAATATACGGAAGTCTGAACGGTATCGAGGGTGTGGAAAACGACCGAATTATCTCTCTTGAGCATTTCCGTGACGCCGACCGTCTTGCTCTGCTTATGCAGACTCCCTCCTCTTACCTCGGCTCGTGCAGAAAAAAGCTGCCGACCGCCGCGGAGGACGCGGAGTTCTATTCCCGCATTATGTCCGTTCTAAAAAAGCATAACATTGGCTACTTTTTCTACATAGGCGGCAACGATTCAATGGATACGGCGGACAAGCTAAGCCGCTATGCCGCGGATATCGGCGATGACATCCGAATTGTCGGAATCCCGAAAACGATTGACAACGACCTTGCGGTAACCGACCACACCCCCGGCTACGGCTCGGCGGCAAAGTTTGTTGCAAACTCGCTGAGACAGCTCACCCTTGACACAGGGGTGTATAAAATGAAATCCGTTATTGTTCTTGAAATAATGGGCAGAAACGCGGGTTGGCTTGCGGCGGCAGCGGCTTTG